>CAYSKA010000156.1:2856-3673 GCA_964431505.1 uncultured Oscillospiraceae bacterium | reverse complement strand
TACGCTTTGAGACGTCCAGACGGGATTCTAAAAGCCTCAGCATCTGCCCGACTATATCATCAAGACGTCTCCTCAATTCATCTATAATCATATTTCCTCCAGCATATCCAACATACATATGCACATCGCCGCCTCTACCGCAACCGCTCCCCGCGGCAGGATACATACGTCATTGCGCCCGCTTAACTCAATGCTGGTATTTTTCATAGCTTCAGCATCAATCGAGTTCTGGGGCCTTCCTATCGTTGGCACCGGTCTAAACGCTGCCCGCGCTATGATAGGCATGCCGTTTGTAATCCCGCCATTTATTCCTCCCGCATGGTTGGTAGTTGTAATTGGCTTTCCTGTTTCATCATATCTCCACTGGTCGTTTGCCTCATGGCCAAACATTTCCGAAATATCAAATCCCGCTCCAAAATCTACTCCTTTTACACCCGGTATAGAAAATAACAGCTGCGACAGCATCCCCTCGGCTGATCCGAATATTGGCCTTCCCTTGCCCGCGGGCATGCCAACCGCCGCGCATTCAACGATTCCGCCCACGGAGGTGTTGTTATTGGCAGCGGAGCGCAGAGCTTTCTCCATATCCGGCCTTATGGACGGATTTAACAATGGAAAATACGGATCTAGCGCGTCAATATCAGCCTTTGAAACGCTTACAGGGTCAAAGCGTTTATCAAAAACATTGGATATCGACGCCACGTGCGCCCCGACTGCTATTCCCCTCCTTAAAAGCATAGCCTTGCAGACTGCCCCTGCAAATACCAATGGAGCCGTCAATCTTCCTGAAAACTGCCCCCCGCCCCAAGGATCGTTA
>CAYSKA010000156.1:0-2846 GCA_964431505.1 uncultured Oscillospiraceae bacterium | reverse complement strand
CAAAGTCCGCATGGCCTGGCCTAATAACTGTCACATTATTATTTGAATCGGCGTCCACGTTTTTGATTATTGCGCAAAGCGGCACGCCGCTGGTCTTACCCTTATAAACCCCTGACAGAATTTCAAATGCGTCGCCTTCCCTCCTTGGCGTTGACACGCCATCAATACGCGATAGCCGCCTTTCCATCATGGCCCCTATGGCACTTAAATTCAAAGGTTCGCCTGCTGGAAGGCCGTCCACTATACAGCCCACGGCCTTTCCGCGCGATTCGCCGAACAGCTCTATTCTTACGCTATTGCCCCATATGTTCATGGATTATACCCCCCAAACGCTTAAAGTCGACAAAAAACGCAGGCGCACTCTTTTTTACCGCAGCATGCCCATAAAGGCGCATCGGGGCGCAGCATATACACGAAGCTATGGCAAGCGCCATAGCTACCCTGTGATCTCCGTGCGAATCGGCATCCCCGCCGTTTAGCTTTCCTTTACCCCTTATAATCAATCCGTCGGTTTCCTCATAGATATCCGCTCCAAGCTTTTTAAGCTCTACTGCCATTGATTTTACCCTGTCTGATTCCTTTGATCTTAATCTAGCAGCATTATATAGCACTGTATCCGACTTTTTTGCGCATGCGGCAACCGCCAGCGCGGGAAAGAGGTCTGGCGTATTGTCAACGTCCACCATATCCTTATCAATAAGGCTGGATATCGCTCTATCTGCCTGCAAAGAGCCGCAGTCAAGCCCAGTCATGTTTACCTCACCGCCCATCGAGTTAGCCGCTACAAAAAAAGCCGCGTACGACCAGTCTCCGCCAACTCTAAATCGGGCCGGCCGGTACACCTGACTTCTATCGACATAGTAAATACTGCCCGATCTTTCCACTTTTACACCAAAGTGGTCCATAATTGAAATAGTAAGCTCAATGTAAGGATAAGAACAAACGGGTCCTGTTATACTTATAGAACTGTCCCCGTCCAAAAGGGGCAAAGCCATGAGCAGCCCCGATATATTTTGCGAGCTGATATCTCCCCTTAGATTATATTTGCCTGGTTCTAGCAATCCCTTTACTATAAGGCAATCCTTGTTCCATGTGTGTTCAGCATGCAGAGAGTATATATAGTCGTCAAGCGGACGTCGTCTAAGCATGTTTCCCACCTTAAATACAGCGCCCCCCTTTAAGGCAATGCTTATGGGGATTAGGAACCTCAGAGCTGCCGCCGACTCCCCTACATCCAATATATCTTCGTTGAGATCCCCGCCTTCGCTCGGAGGCAGATTGATCATATGACCATTACGCGCAATACCGGCATTCGTCAGCGTACAAATGCACCTCATAGCAGCATTTATGTCATCCGAAAGCTCGCCATACCCTGTCAGACCCTCAATTTCAGACCTTCCACCGCTTAGGGATGCAAGTGCGGCGCAGATTATTGAGCGCTGGGCTTCGCTCTTTGATGGTGCAGCAGCTATGCTTCCGCGCAGCACAGCTGGATATATGGTTACTGGCTCCATGTCATCCCGCATAGCTCTTTGAGCGAAACAGTAACCTGCACAGCTTTGCCTATATATTTGAGCAGCATCATGTCTATTCCATTCTGCTTAGCCTTTTTATCAAGCCCAATATACATCTTCGCCGCTTCGGAATACTGCATGGCTGTGTCCAGCGAATGCAGTGCGCACAGCCTTGTTATCGCATTTGCGGTTCCCGCTTCAGTTATGCCCAGGCTCTCACCCAGTTTTGCCTCCGCAACCATTCCTATTGCCACAGCCTCACCATGAAGAAGTGTGTATCCGCTGGCCGCCTCAACAGCATGTCCAACCGAATGGCCAAAATTTAATACACGCCGTACTCCAACATCGTATTGATCCTTCTCTACGCATTTTGCTTTTATTCTCACGCACTGGGCTATAATGCCTGCGTCAGGCTTTTTCACCGCTACAAGCTTTAAAAACATTTTGGCATCGGCTACACAGGCATACTTGATTATTTCAGCAACACCGGATGCAAACTGCCTTATAGGAAGCGTTTCAAGAACATTTTCATCCTCTATTACGAGCGCCGGATTATGAAAGGCGCCTACAAGGTTTTTGCCTGCGTCGATGTTGACCGCAGTTTTCCCGCCGATTGAGCTGTCAGCCTGAGACAAAAGCGTTGTCGGTATATTGACCAAGCGTATGCCGCGCATATATGTCGCCGCCGCAAATCCCGCCGCATCGCCTATGGAGCCTCCGCCAAGCGCAACTACAGTATCGTCCCGCGTAAATCCGCTGCTAGCCAGCTTATCATATATGCCTTTGATTACGGCAAGCCTTTTCCCCTCCTCTGCATCCGGAATTATTACAGGAGTAACTTCGAATCCTGCTCTTATCATGGATTGAACAGCCGAGGGCATATAAAGATCCGCTACCGCCCCGCTGCTTACAACTGCAACGCGCCCAGAGTTCAGGCCCAGCTCTTCTCTAATAAGATCCCCAGAGCAGGAAAGCAGTCCACTTCCTATTAAAACATCATAAGGCGCCGGCGCCGCGCCAATACTTATACGATGAGATACCGACATATGTCTCTCTCCTTCAAACAGATCTTTCATTATAGCAGACCCCCTCTAACAATAATTCCAGCATATAGTGGAAACCTGATTCCGTGATTTCAGCGATTTTTGTTGTTCCCAAAGACCATTTTGCTAATTCAGTAGCTTAATGGATTTTATCATATAATTTTTTTGGAAATAATGCAATCTTATTATGTTTTTCAGCTAGGCCTTTTAATATAATTCTTCATAACCTACATGCCAGGAGGTTGATTTCAATATGAAATTTTTTTATTTGGCATACTTTGTTTTATAC
>CAYSKA010000155.1:0-3739 GCA_964431505.1 uncultured Oscillospiraceae bacterium | reverse complement strand
ATCAGCAAGGAAATCAACTTTAAAACTCTTTTTTTCATTTCTCGCCTCCGAGGACGTGCCATTTAACCACCAATTTGATTGTACATATTGATTACATTTGGTATTATATACCAAATGATGCTAAATAGTCAAATATTATATTTTATCAATTTTTAGGACAATCAGGACGCGCCGGCTGCTTTTTGCTTGCGCGGTTATATTATTTTTAAGCTGGAAGACACAAAAGTGCCCGCAAAGCACGCTGCACCGCTGCTCTTTATCATCTATAACAGATATTTTAACGTTTCATTAACATACAGGTATTAGTCTGTCGGTGCTGATGCGGACAGCTGAAGAAATAGCTAATGGTAACCATCTCAGCGCCGCATTTTAATACAAAGTTGCGGCGTCTAATTTTTTTATGATATAATACATTCATAATGGGGAAAAGCCTAAATTGCAAACGCTCTGCTATTTTCTTACACAATACCTTCAAAGGAATTGAAGAAAGCGATTTTTGATTGCAAAACACTATAGCGCGGATTTGAGAGGTTTACTTAACAGCTGCAAAGTTCAGGCGGTTAAAACAGGGGTGTGCCACGATGGGAACCCGCCGCAACCACCCATAAATCATTATGATACTGTGTGATGCAGAACCAAAAGGAGACCCAGCCAATGATATGCAGAGCTGAGCGCGGAGGGTTGCTGCTGTTTGAAGCGTCAACCGGCCAGACGGGCTTTCTTTCCGGAAAAGAGCTTAACATCTTAAGGGACTGGCTTAAAAATGGCGGGGAAAACGCATTTATCCGCCGGCTGCACGATTTGGGGCTCCTGACGCCTCTAAGCCAGGAACAAAAGCGGGATATGCTGGAGCAGATCAAAATCAAAGAAGTTTCGGCGCCGCTCAGGGCAACGTCCGCGCCGGAGTCCATCCACATTGATCTGACAACCCGCTGCCCATACCGCTGCCATCAGTGCTATAAAGGTGAGCAGTCCGGCCAGGAGTTACCATTCTCCTCTCTTGAAAGCCTAATCCGTCAGGCGCGGGAAACGCGGGTATTTCAAATCGCTTTGGGCGGCGGCGAACCGCTGATGTATCCGCACCTGGATGAGGCGGTGCGCCTGGTTTCCCAAGCTGGGATGGCCTGTACCATAACCACCAGCGGGTGGCATTTATCCGGCAATCTGCTTAACCGGCTTAAAGGCGCTGGCCTGCGGCATATGCAGATATCCCTGAACGGTTCCCGTCAAGGGATTCACCAACGCTCCAGGGACGGTTTTGAGGATGCGCTGGCTGCGCTTGAGCTGCTTAAGCGCTTCGGGCTGTCGTACGGCGTTAACTGGGTTGCAAGAAGGGACAATCTCGACGACTTTGAGGATATGGCCAAGCTGGTTAAAACGCTCAAAGCCGGCAATCTTAACATCCTGCGCTACAAGCCCTCGCCAGCCGAGGAATATGCCTCGCAGGCGCTGTCGCCAAGTGAGCATCGGCTTTTGGCGGATAGAATCCGGCGGGTGCGCGGCATCGCCGTTAAACTGGATTCAGCCTACTCGCCGCTTTTGTTTTTGCTCTATGGCGGATCGATACCAGAGGGTTTCAGCGGCTGCGGCGCGGGCAGACGGTTTTTTTCGGTGTCGGTGGACGGCCGGTTCCATGGCTGCAGCCATTGCAAGGACAGCGAACGGGGAGGGGATATACATGGGTTTTGGAATAATTCCCCCATGCTCGGACGGTTTAGACGTACGGAGGAAACCTTGGAGGGAATATGCGGAGCCTGTGTTTACCGGGAGGCCTGCCGCGGCTGCAGGGCCATATGTATCAGTCAATATGGAAATTTTAACGCCGGAGAGCGTGACTGTCCGGCGTTTCAAAGGAGATAGAACTATGTTTTTGACATGGAACGGCTATGAAATAGACGGTTCGGATACCACCTATAACCTGATTATGCCGGACCGGCAGAAGATAAAGGAGCTGGTGGCGTTTTACCTTTCCCTGCCCATATGGGACAAGCGGGGGCGGATCGCGTTTGATCCCACGGGGGACGGCGAATGGGCGCCGCACCGCGACACACAGGGCGGCAATATGGCATTTGAACCCGAGCTTATATTAAAAGCGATGGACGATCCCGCGTGGAAGGGAAGCGCCAACTTTGTAACCTTCTGTCTGCATCCGGAGGAACTGCCAAAGGGGCTAAAGGCGGACGTCTGCGCGCTGTCCGATACGCGTCCAGGCACGCAAGGCAAAAAATACGCAAAGGTTGATCCGGTAACGTATCTGTATGATTATCAAAGCGAACTGGGCGTTGGGTTTCAGATATTCTCCCCCAAAGGGACGGGGAAGTGGAAGGCGTCACCGCCGGGCGGTCTGATATTTAACGAAAAGGCCCTAATAGAAAACGAAAAAAATAGCTGTGCGGGCCGTTATGGGATCACCTGCGGTCCTACGTTCATCTATGAGTACGCGGCCTACATAATGAAACAGCTGGCAGAGAGGTTTCCTGAACTCGGTATAGACGGGGGACTGGACTGCGAAGGCGGCTTTATGGACGGATGCACCTATTGCGTAAACCTTTATGACTATGAGCGGTTCACCTTCCATACACAGGAGGTATCCTCTTTGCTGCGGCGGCTGAAGGAGGCGGGAGTGCTGCACTATATAGCCAAAAACGGGAACAAGCTGATTTACCACGGAGGGACGTTTAGATTTACCAATGCATCAGCATGTATCCCAAGCGATTATAAGCAACGGATGGAGAAAATGGATGAAACCAGCAGGTCGGGCTTCCTCCAAAAGCTTTGGGATAAGGCGCGCAGGGATAGCAAAACCGTAATGACCCCCGAGGACTATGAGTCGGCTGTGAAAAAGGTTTTGGCCGACCCCGTGCTAACGGATACGCAGGTCCTGTTCAAAAACACGGTAACAGTAGGCGTGGCATGTGATAGCCGCCGGCCGCCAGCGTGGGAAGACGCCGCCTACTTCACAGTGGGACGAAGCCCAGACGGCATGACGGCCGAGCTCCGCGTGCCACAGGAGCTTCGCGGCGCCGTGGAAGAGGGGTTGAGAGCCTGCGGCCTATATAATGCTTTATAAGCCGGGCTATTAGGGAGGATTTTATGATCATCAATATAGGCGGGTACACGCTGGATGCAGACGTGGAGGCGACGAAACGGGGCTATACGGCGCTTCCCCTGATTATAGACGACTGCGCGTGCCCAGATTGCGAAAACTACTTCCGTGCCGCAGACGCGCTTCCCGATGCGGTTAAGCGGTTTTTCGACTTGTTGGGGGCGGACGTCAAGCGCTCGCCCGAGGTATTTGGCCTTTGCTATTATGGTGACAGGCAGGAACTTTATTACGGTGGGTTCTACCATATTGCTGGAAGGATAGTGGATCAAAGGGAAACCCTGTATATTCAGACAGGCAAAAAAACATGGGCGCAAAACCCAAAAATGGTCGTGCATATAACCGATAAGTTTGCCGTTTGGTTCACCGACGACTGTTCCCTGGTGTCAGCAGGCTTTCCAGAACCTCATTTTCAGATGGAAATAGCCGCCTATATAAACGGTTCTGAACAGCTTTACAACCGCTCAAAATTATTTGTGGCTTTGCGCAAATGGATCGGCGTTTATCCCGTCCCAGTCTAACCGCCTTTCCCTTCGGGCGGGGCGCCCCGCCCGAAGTCATTATTCCGCTGACTAATTGCAGCCAAAATATGTATGCTTAAACTGCGCCCTAATAGGGTTTGTCCAAAACCCAGGG
>CAYSKA010000154.1:0-3790 GCA_964431505.1 uncultured Oscillospiraceae bacterium | reverse complement strand
GATGAATTTTCGCTCCCCTAGACTTCAATCAGTACGTCTATATATGAGGTCTATCTGCACGTCAATAGCTGAGGGAGTAAACCCAACTTTAGTATACAAAGCTTTTGCAGTATCGTTTAGGTCGTCCGCCATGAGAAACGCTCTTTTAGCGCCATTATCCATGCCGTATTTAAGCGATTGCAGCAGGAGCCTCTTCCCTATACCCTTGCCCTGATATTCGGGTGCTACCGCAAGTTCGCGAATCCATACTACAGCCCCGTCATTGCTTTCATGGCCATACGTTGCCACGCAGGCGATTCCTGCTGTCTTTAACCCTTCTTTATGTACGAGTACGCAGCAGTTTCTGCATTCAGCCGCGTTTGGGTCCGCGCCGCACGCCCATTGCCTGAACCAGTCCCCGCTTTCGCCATGAAACTCCCTGCTTTGCCACCTGCACTTCATCGTAACATCAGCAGCGGCCGCGAAGTCCGCCTCGCATAAGATACGATAGTCTCCAAATCCGTCAAGCTTCAGCTCATAAATATCGTTGATCCAGTACTCGCGCAGAACGCCGTATTCCTGAAAGCCGTTCTTTTCAAGTGCTGCCTTCCATTCAGGAGGGATAAAGGTGACGAGTACCGTGCTGCAAGAGCGCCTTACTGCTTCGATCAATGATTCGGCGCTGTCCGCCGCCCAGTATATCTCCTCCATGCCAATTTCGGAGTCATACCCCCGTATGGCTATTATATTGCCATCCTCGGGTTGCAGTACGCGATATTCCTTTACATTCGCGTACTCCAGATATTCAAAGGAGTTATACTTGTATTTGGATGCGCGCTGCTTTAGTATTTTAAATTCATCAGTGTTCAATATAATACCTCCGTACAGGTGAAAAGCTGGTTTCTAAGCAATAAAGCCCAATGCGCTGAATGCTTGGATTAAAGAGAATATGCGGTTTTAGCATGAATGGATTGTTTAGCCCTCAAGGGCCGCAAGTATGTCCTCAAGCGCCCTTTTGCGGTGGCTGACGGCGTTTTTAGACTGTGGGTTTGCCTGAGCAAAGGAACAGGCAAGTTCACTGCAGTAAAATAGCGGATCATACCCAAAGCCGTTATCACCGCGTTTTTCCCGCAGTAAGGTGCCTTCAACGAATCCAATAGCGGTTATATCCGGTTTATTTTTCCTGGCCATGGCCATGGCGCAGGCAAAGCGGCACGTACGCTTGTCATCCGGTACATCCTTCATCATATCCAATAGCTTTTGGTTATTCGCCTCGTCGTTATGCCCCTCACCCGCGAAGCGTGCGCTGAATATGCCGGGCGCACCATTGAGAGCGTCAACGACAAGACCGCTGTCATCGGCAAGCACGGCGTCTGCGTCAGGCGATACGTTTAAAACCTGGGTTGCCTTCTTCAAAGCGTTTTCAGTGAAGGTCGTTCCGTCCTCTAGGACGTCTATATCAATGCCAGCGTCAAAGAGCGATAGGATTTCGTCAAAGTGCGCTCCTAGGATCTGCTTAATTTCCCTGACCTTGTGGGAATTATTGGATGCTATAATGAGCTTCATAGGATTCTCCCGTTTTTGCCCATTATAGCATCACAGCATTTGTTTTTAAAGCCTAAAACTTGTTAGCATATAATGGAGCGCTGACGCTTCCCGAGCTGAACTCATACTCCGTCCCGTCGACGAGTATTATAAGCTCTGAAACGTTACCAAACCCGCACGCGGTCAGGAATAGCGTTTCATATGCGGCAACATCAAGCCCGGGCGAGTAGGATATATCAGAAAACGCGCCGCTGAGGTTTACCGTTGCCGTATTGTCCGTAATGCTTGCATCTATCAGGCGCGTCCCCTCAGGAAAGCAGGATCTGAGTCCTGAGAGTTTAGGACCGTCTACCAAAGAGGCTGCGGCGTCGTAAAACGTCATGGATTCGGTTGAATATATGGTTACGGGTATGTTTAGGTTAGCCGATTGGTTGGTATAGTAAAGTGTGTATGGATGGACTGTATCCGATGTAGAGGTAGCCAGATCGGCGTTTTCGGGATTAAGGCTTATCCTGCCCGAATTTTCAGGCAATGGAGTGCCGTGCGGAAGCTTTCCGCCCTTGCCGTTAACGGTGATGGAAACCGTCTCAATGGTCGGAAACTCTGTGAGAGTATTTATAATCGCTGTAATCATTCTTAGCTCAGCGCTTTGGTCGCTAAGCTTTGGAAGGTTTAATAGGTTAACGCGCCCGTGCTCCTTCTCGTTGATGCTCAGCTCAAATGTTACTCCTTCTGGGACAATCGTGTTAAGCCCCATCGCCGATGTGGACGAGATGTTGGCCTCCGTGCCGACCAGGCACTTCAGCGCTGCCTTGCCTATACCCTCTTCCCAGGGAATCAGCTTCATAACGGGAACTATAAAGCCTTCGTCGCTTGCGTAATAGATGATAGTCCTTCTCCAGCCAGCCTCAGAGTTTACCGGCTGCTCAAGCTGGCCGCCAGGGTCAGAATTTGAGCCCTTAGGTTCGTTCGTGCCTCCACATCCAGCGGCCATCAGCGCTATTATAACGCAGATGAGTATTGAAAAAAGCCTTTTAATCATATCTAAAAGCCCCCTGTGCGTTTTTACTAATATCTATTCGGCAAAGGGAGATATAATAACGCAAATATACTTATGATTGCTTTGCACAGGGATAAATATTGAAAATGGCCTGCATAAAAGGGGAGGCGGGCAGCGAAAAGAAGCAATGCAAAATTATTGCCGGACGGATCCTGATCCATCCGGCATAACAATGCGGCGAAAAAATCCCGCTCATTTAACCTCGTCGGTCATGGTGTTTTCCACATTCGAATCCTCGATACTGGCAATGGCTCCCCTTGCAAACACGAGCCTGGCCTTATCCGGGCCGACCGAGATCGTAACAATATCATCCCTTACTGAGGTGACCGTGCCGTATATCCCTCCTATTGTTCGGATACGGTCGCCAACCTTGATTGCAGCAAGCATTTCCTTAACCTTTTTTTCACGTCTGCGCTGAGGAACTATCATTATTACCAGCATAACGACCATAAGAATAATTATTAGGCCTGGGCCGGAAAAGAAAGAGCCTATGGCATTGACTATGTCTTCACCCATTGAAGTTACCATCCTTTAATAAATTCTGCAATTAAACATGCTATACTAGATCATATAACAGACTGAAAGCCCGGTCAAGCGCAGATTTAAATATAGACAAAAGTTTCACAATTAATATCTGTCAAAGGAGTAAAAACGCTCACGATTGCACTCAAGCATGGACAAAAGCGTTGCATATTCCGTTCCCCTCATGAGCTTAGCCTCATCAAGTGGCTTTATAACGTTGAAAACAGTCCTTGTAGAGCACCCATACTTGGATAGCGGGTGGCCTATGGGAAGTGGTGCGTTGACGCTTTTAAACCCGCGGCATAAATACCGAATAAGCGGCATTATGTCAACGCCTGCAATTTCGCTTACAAATGCCGTTTTGCCGTCTGAATAGTACAGGGCATAGGCGTTGCCGACCCTTATGCTGGATGCGCCCGCTATCGAAAACTCCTCCAGCAGCAGCTCAAAATCGTGCGGATTTCTCACAGCATAGCCGTCATACCGGCTCATGAAATCATTATATATCAAAAGCATATCTGCGGCGTTTAAACCGTGAGGGGCACATGCCCTCCCCATGCTGGGGTCCTCAGAGTCAAATATACACTCAAGCCTTTGGGCAAATGGCATGTAACCGAATTTCGCATAGAATTTTGGATCAAACGGCTGCAAAACGGTTGCCTCAAACCCCTGTTTGGCCATATA
>CAYSKA010000153.1:0-3794 GCA_964431505.1 uncultured Oscillospiraceae bacterium | reverse complement strand
TATTCAGTTCCTCAAGGCCGACTATATTTGGAAATGGTCTATTGTACACATGATGGTCGCCAAGCGCCAGTGTTGCGTCTGATTCTTCGTTAACCGCCCACGTATCTGGCCCCGTCTGCTCTATGTGCTTTCCTTCGTATGTGCCCCACACCAGGTATCGCTTACCTTCCTTAAATGGTACTTCCCCATTATAGTCCAGAATATCCCCTCTAATTAACAGTTCCTCAGGGCTATCATAATCCTCGTGCAGCAGTATACAGGATTCTACTTCAGCGTTAATCTCATAACTGACTTTTGTATACGGAATTTCCTCTCCATTCTCATCGACGACACTGTTCGTGCTATATTCGTTGTTCTTTATTTCACCGCACTTTATGGAAAAGACAGCAATGTTATATGGCTTGTCTAAGCCCGCTTGATACTTTTCCCAATCAACGCTGCCCGATATAAGGGGTTTGCTGCCCGGTATATAGGCCGAAAAGATATCCCTTCGCTCAATATCGTCTATAAAATCAGAGGTTCCGGCGGCCTCCTTTGCTCTCTTTATTAACTGCCTGCGTTCGGAAAACGCATTGAGGTACTCCTGTAAGGACTCTAGCGTTGATACGCCATTGGTAATACTATATTCCGTCATTCTATAATCCGGTACAGCTATAGTCGTATAGGTTTCATTCAGCACCGCTACCTGCTCATTAACGCCAGCATATGCGTTAAGCCCAATACATAGCATTGCGCCCGACAGGGCCAGTAAAAGTATAAACGCCACGATCCTTACGGGCGACCTGAGAAGCTGCTTTATAAATGTCATGGCTACTCTCCTTTCATAATAGGTATAAAGGGCGGCCGGGAATAGCGCTTCGCTTACTATGTTATTTTAGCAGCAATATCATGGATAAAGGCAATCCTGGACAGTTCCCAGGGCGCGGGCATGGCACGGTGGTTTCGCCCATGAGCCTTCGGCATTGGCTGCACTTGTGTCTATAATAATGCGTTGTACCGCCGCAGATCGCGCTGTACATTATCCGATCATGGTATTGATAGTACGATTCGCTATACTCGGTATATAGATATCCGCATCTGACGCATTCAAAAGATACAAACGGAGTCACAATATGTCGTGTGGATGATTGGTCAATATATAGAGCTCCCGCTGCAGTCGGCTGATTGCTATAGATGTGGCTGCACGCGGCCGGATTCACCGCGTCATGCGCTGGTTCCGCCGCAAGCGCAACCGGAGCAAGGATAAACGCAGCCGCCAGCACGGCGCAGAGCAGCGCTTTAATGTGTTTCATAGTTGGTTCCCTTTCCTATTTGCAGGCCGTTACAGCTTATTCTCCGGCCGCCCTTTATTGCCGGTTTATTGTTGAAAAATCTGACTTGGTATTAACCGTTAGCTTAAAATTATTGATATTTCAGTATATGTTATTCAATTTATTCTACTTTATAATCTTATCCGACAGGCTAAATCAAGTCAATATCGATAATGGTCAAAATTTGACTTATCAGCTTTTTGGACGGTATTAAGCCCCATACGGATAGCTGGATAAAGGGCATGCTACAAATTGTTAGAATGCTTTATACTTTTAAGCGGCCTATTACCTATTAGTAATTAGCGTAATGCGCTGACAAGGCCAGTTTTGATCCGTTTATAATTTCACCCTCAGTTCAGGACTGCAACTAACTTTCAACGAATTTTAGCGAAAATAAAACCTCTTCCGTATAAACCGCTCCATACAGAATATACTTAAAAGGGGTGATTGTTATGAAAAAATTCGGATGGCAGCCATACGTAATATTTATATTATTTACCGAAGCGGTGGGCGCCCTTGCTGGAATCCTTACTAAGAACAGCATGGAGGCTTATGAAGCGCTTACAAAACCTCCGCTTACTCCTCCAGGCATCGTATTCCCAATAGTTTGGGGCGTGCTCTTCCTTCTTATGGGAATAGGCGCGGCGCGTATCTATCTAAGCGATAAACCTGGACGGAAGCAGGCCCTCATTATATTCGGAGTTCAGCTGGCTGTAAACTTTTTTTGGAGCCTGTTTTTCTTCAATCTCCAGGCCCTTGGCTTCTCCTTTATATGGCTGATCGGCCTTTGGATTTTGATAATATTGATGATCGTTTCATTTTGGAAGGTCGACCGGCCCGCGGCGCTGCTGCAAATACCCTACCTTCTGTGGGTTGCATTCGCCGGCTATCTCAATTATGCCATATGGCTTTTAAATAAATAAGCGCGTAGTCAATAAACAAAACGCATAAGGGATTCTTGCCGCGGCAGGCTGGAATCCTTTTTTCTTATTTTCCGGCATAATCAGCAAAGATAAAATCTATTATAATAGTTTGGCACATGCATTGAATATGCGGCAAAAAAACGATATTATGTCTGTAACATGGATCATTTGACAATCAATGCAATGGAGGCTGATTATGCTAATTAACGACCGGATGAAACGGGAGATCGAGCGGGATATTGCTTTGAACCCTGGAATGAAGCTTTCAATAGGAATACTAAAGGATGGCGTCAGTGAAAAGTACCTCTTTGGGAAAGACGGCCAGGAACCCTATGAAAAGTACTATTATGAGATCGGATCTATAACCAAGACCTTTGTTGGGATGCTGGTGGCCAAGGCGGTTTCCGAGGGCAGGCTGAGCACGGAGGACTCTATAGCCAAGTATATTCCGGAGCTTAACGATGGAAGGTACTACCCCACCATTAAAAGGCTTGTCACGCATACTTCCGGCTACCCATCCGACGGTGAGGACGAATACGATGAACATGGCCGCATAAAGCTGGGCAATCCATATAGGCATATAAATGAGCGTAAGCTAATTGAAGCTATAAGCCTTATTGAACTTGACGATATGGATTATCCCTTTGCCTACTCCAATCGGGGCGCCGCAGTGATTGGCTATGTCCTGTCAAAGGTCTATGGGCGTCCTTTTAATAGCCTGATGGAGGATCTATTAAAGGAACTTGGTCTTAACGATACCTATACGATTGCTCCGCCAGGAAACCTCGTGGGAATCAGGGAAGACGGCTCGCCCGGAGAGCATTGGGGCTGGGATGAGGACGACGTTTATACGGCTGCTGGCTATCTCGTTTCCTCGCTGGATGATATGTTGAATTACGCCCGCATTCAAATGGATGAAAGCAATCCTATAATTAAAAGCTGCCATCAGAGCAGGGCCTTTGTTACGGATATAGTCGCCAAGCAGGAGATAGGCCTGTTCTGGATTTTGCTCCCGTCCCTTGGACTTATATTCCATAACGGCGGAACGGGCTGCTTTAACTGTGGCATCTGTATAAACCCTGAGGAAAAGGTTGCCGTAGCGGCGCTTTCAAACTGCTATACCGATTCCGCCAACCGCGTCATAAGCTGGGCGCGGGAGCTTTCGTCGGATAAATAGCCAAAGCTATATAGGCTTAGCCATCTTAAACCGTAAAAATGGGCTTCTATCAAGTCCATTTTTTCGCTGCCCTTGTCAACTGAGGATATACATCCTATGTTATAATATGATAAAATTGTCTATGTAAAATGACGCAGTATTGATTTTTAAATGATTAGCTGACGCACAGCTTCTGAATCTTTGATCTTAACATCACGCCGAAAAATGGAGAATCATTTTATGTCTAACAAAATAAGCTTTATGAGCGTGGATCAAAAAGTCGATATGGTAAGCTGGCGCAAAAAGCACCTGTAAGCGGAGCAGGAAATACGTGAAGTTAAGAGAATAACCCGTTTTTGCGCTTAACCAATTTAAAGTAATGTGTAGAGGAGGACTTGAAAAGAG
>CAYSKA010000152.1:0-3831 GCA_964431505.1 uncultured Oscillospiraceae bacterium | reverse complement strand
CCTTGCAAGCCTATGTTACATTAGTTATACGTCGTTTTCAATAGGTTGAAGGAAATATACAGTTGTACCTGAGCGCCGTTTGCTGATTGCAGGAAGCGGGACCAAAGATGTACACTAAAATATGACAAAAAATAGTATATATTGCAGTTAGATGTATGTGCTATAGTGTTTAAAAGACATATCATATCGGACAATCGGCAAGATCAGCGGCGGAGGGTCTTTAGGCCTAATCAGTATCGCTTTCCCGTTTTGCCAGCGTGAATAAGTCGTAATCGCGTATGCCGCCGTTATTATAGATTGTGTAAAAAAACTGTTTGGCACGATCAACCTATTGCCAGATTCCATAATGTTTCGTGTACGGGAACAAATTATAAATTCTATCAATTTAGGACATTTCGATAATTAAGGAGGATGTTTACTGATGAAAAGGACGTTTAGAAGATGTGCAATTGCGCTTGTGGCAGCCGTGATTTTATCAGCGGCAATTATGCCGTCATACGCCCTGTATATACGGGAAACAAGGGGGTATGATGCTCAAAGGCTGCGCGAATTCCTTGAAATAGCGGATATAAACGGAGTGAAAAACGGGGACAAGGTAAATCCGTACGGTTACGATCCCGATGATGCCGCAACCTGGACAGGGCTTGACTGGGACGGTTCATCGGTTACTGGCATTATGTGGATGGGCCTGGATCTTGCGGGCGTTTTAGACCTAAGCGGACTAGACCGCCTTGCCATCCTTTTCTGCCCGGACAACTCGCTTACCGGATTAAATCTGGGCGGATGCTCGGCGCTGGCCGTTGCGGAATGCGCAAGAAACAGCCTGACCATGCTAAACCTTGGCAGCGGCGTATCGTTAAAGCGGCTGGACTGCAGCGGCAATTCGCTTACGTCGCTTGACCTTGGCGATTGCATTGACCTTGAGCAGCTGTTTTGCAGCGATAATTATCTTAGCAGAATCAGCCTTTCAAACAACACGTCGCTTACCGAACTTAGGACGGCTGATAATCCCCTTGAACATATTGAGGCCAACTCTCCATCCCTTGGAGCCGGACGGGTGCTGATAAACTCCGGACGCGGGGGTTCTGCATATCTTGAGCGCTACTCATATTGGAACGAAGAGGGGGAGCAGGAGATGACCGAACTCACCGCATCGGCGGTTCCAATGGAGGGCTATGTTTTCGACGGCTGGTACGATCAGTCTGGCGTTTGTTTTCCACATCGTTTAGCGTAATGCTGACAGGAGGGGATTATAGTTTAACAGCGGCATATTCGCAGGCCGGAGATATAATCGGAAGCCTTGAAATCTCGCCGGCAGCCGCTCTGGCCGGAGGCGAAGCGTCAATCCGGTTAAAGGCGTACGGCATTTCGGATATGACCTTTACGCTTTCCTATTACGATGAAGCGCTCAATTTTATAAGCTGGTCCGCGCAGGAGCCCGGGGGTATAGCTGTAAATACCTGTGGCCAGGGAGAGCTTAGCGTAAGCGTATCCGGACAAAGCGAAAATATAAACGGCGAGTTTGTGCGGCTGCTGTTCAGCGTAAATGACAGCGCCCGCGGCCTGAGCCAGCTTGACGTCTCGGCGTTTGAGGGATGTTCATTTATAAACGGTGTTTTGACCAGCCTTTTGATTGAGCAGGTTATTTTAACGAACGGAACCCTTGTTATTGTCCCCGTATATACGGTTTCGTTTATAGACGGGCTCACGGGTGAAAGGATTATGGATCAGGAGGTAGCGGAGGGCTCCGGCGCACAGGCGCCCGAACCTCCAGAACATGAGGGATACGGGTTTTCGGGATGGCACGGCGATTTTTCCGAGGTTTACCGCGACACCGTGATAATAGCGCGTTATGAGCGGCTTGGACTTGACGAAGCTGAGCGGATCCGCGTGTTTTTGGAGCACACGGACGAAACGGGGGCGCCGAATGGGCTTAAGCTCAATCCAAACTACGATCCTGATGACATTTCTACGTGGACGGGTATTGTATGGAAGGATAACCGCGTAGAAGGCATAGAATGGCCGGAGTTCGGCTTGTGCGGTCCCCTTGACCTAAGCGGATTTTCCGAACTGCTGTATCTGTCGCTGGACAACAACCTGATTGAAACGTTAAACCTGAACGGCTGCGCGAAACTGAAGGGTCTGACGTGCGGGAGCAACAGGCTCGAAAGCGTGGATCTTCTTGGATGTACGGCGCTTGAGGATCTGAACGTTTCATACAATTCGCTCAATACGCTGAACCTTGACACAAACCCCGAACTGCGGGTTCTCAACTGCGCGAATAACGCCATTTCCGTTTTGAGCCTACTGGACAAGTCCATGTTGACTGCCCTGGATTTCACAAACAACATGCTCGATAGGGTGGACCTGAGCCAAAACCCGAACCTATGCCTGCTAAGATCAGGTGGGAATCCGCTCGTATCCATAGTTACCGATTCGGAGGCGCTTGGCGCAAACCCCGTAAGCGTGGCCGCGCCGGACGGCGGGACTGTAGAATTAAATACGATAGGCGAAGCCGGTTCCGGCCTAACTGCCAAAGCATATAGAACCTATGGGATGTTTGACGCATGGTACAGTGAGGAGGGAGAAAGGCTGTCAGGCAACGCTGAATTTGACATACAAAGCCCATGCGGCATAGACGCCAGGTTTTTCGAACATGCGGGTATGCTTGAGGCGTTGGGCGGGGCGGTTATGCCTGGAGACAATGCTAACATTAAAATTCTTGCGCGCGGGCTTTGCGGAGCTGATTTTACATTGGAGTATGATCCCGATGTCTTAGAGTACATCGGCTGTACCCCTTTGGCGGAGGGGGCGTCGCTGCAGGTGGTTCAGCACGCCCCGGGAAGGCTTGACGTTGAGTTCAATGGCGTTTCGGGCGGTGTGGAAACAGCGCTTGCCGATTTTAGCTTCAGTACGCATGCACAGGCTGAAGGCAGCCATACCGTGTCGGTTAACCCGCGTGGAGGGAATGCCCAGGGCTTTTGGGGCTCCTTTGAAATTGATCCATTGGACATCGTATGCGCCAACGGACAGCTGACCTTCGACGAAGCCTATATAGTTACCTTTATCGACGGCGTAACCGGTGAGACGCTTGACGAGCAGGTAGTAGCCGCGGGGCTGCCGGCCCAGGCTCCGCCGCCGCCCGACCATCACGGCTATATGTTTATAGGATGGGATATGGATGTTAGCGCTGTGCTATGCGATATGACTGTTACAGCGCGGTATGGGCTTATAGGGGATATTGATATGAATGGAGTGGTCAGCATAACCGACGCTGTGATGATTTCCAGATACTGCGTAAGGCTTGAGGCCTTCAGCGCGCTTCAGCTCATGCTGGCCGACGCGGATGGAAACGGCCGTGTAAACAACACGGACGCAGTAAAGCTTGTAAGGTATATACTGGGGTTGGAGCCGTTATAACAGCGCACAGGCCGCATACGGGACGTCTCCTCCCGCTGTATGCGGCCTTGCCAACGGCGCTGACAATAATTATGATTAAGAGATTCGCTCCGTTACGTACATGTTTTTTCTGTCATTGTGGCTTGGCGGCAGATTAACCGGCACAGGAGCAAAACTGCTGAATAGTTCCTCACATAATTAAGCTATTCCACATATCCTAATAATGGGGTGCACCTACTCATTCAACGGAGATGAATAAAAGTATGGAGGCTGAAAGACTTACTCTTGATATGATCGAAACGGACGAAACGGCTATTATTACGAGGCTCAACACGCAGGGCGGAATGCGTCGCAGGCTTCTTGACATAGGCATGATAGAGGGTACTAACATAAGGTGCTTGTTCAGAAGGCCATCAGGCGATCCTACGGCAT
>CAYSKA010000151.1:0-3836 GCA_964431505.1 uncultured Oscillospiraceae bacterium | reverse complement strand
GGCTTCTTATAGCCGCCGGAACCGCCGTCCCGCTGTTCGTACGGCTTCTTATAGCCGCCGGAGCCGTTGCCGCGCGCTTCTCCGCCGGTATAGCGTCCGTCTCCGTCCTTTGTGTCATTGTATGGCATAGTTGTACCTCGTTCCGTTTTTTTATCAGATATTAAAAATCCCGCCCTTAAAAATCAGCCTTCCAGTATTACGCTCATCAGCGCGTTCAGGCGTTCATCCCTGCCGCTGAGATACAAATAGCCAACCAATGTTTCAAGACCGGTAGCGTCGCGGTAATCCGCGGGATTCGCATTTTTAGGCACCGTATTCACATGCGCGTTTCGTCCTCGCCTACATATTGCAAGCTCTTCTTCAGTTAGCATGTCCTTTATTATGCCCAGAGCCCCGGCCTGAGCCGCGGCGCATACGCGCGACGCCGCTCTAACGTGCAGCCCGTGGGCCTTAAAGTCGGTTTTATGTATTAGATACGTCCGCACATAGAGGTCATAGACGGTGTCGCCGATATAAGCCAGTACAAGCGGGTTCAAAAGCGCCGGAGGCCTGTCCAGCTTGTCGGGCAGCGCCTTGCCGACCGTTTTGTGCATTGAGGAAAATATGCATTCGTTCATATACCTATTATAACGGCGGTTAAAAATATTAACAAGCGTAAATAGTCCTGAACATAAAATACGGTTTGACAAGGATGCATGCTGGCAATAAACTGGTTAAACAATCCTTTACGCCTCTGGCGTTTTGTATTGATCTGCTTCAGGAGGTTGAGCCATGCGCGGGTTATTTTTATACGGAGCAAGCTGTACAGGCTGGATATGGGATAAAATCAGAAACGGATTGTGCGGTTTTGAAACCGAGTATGCAAATTATCCGCATGCTGTCACACAGAACGCTAAATCCGTTTCGGATGTAACAAGCTGGGTATATGAAAAATACAAGTTCAGCGGTTTCGACTTTATCGCGGGCCACAGTATGGGCGGCATTATTGCGCTGGAACTGCTGGCAAACTACGGCTTTGAGGCAAAGAACGTTATATTGATCGATTCAAATTTAAGGCCGGCCAAGGAATTCTACAGGAATTTGATGCTTCCCCGCAACATGGAAAAATACGGACGGCAGGTGCTTGACATGATAAGGAGCGAATCGGAATTTTACAGTGAAGCATTAAAAAGTTCCCTTCAGGCGGATTTTGATTATACCGGATATATAAAAAACATATCCTGCAATATATTTGCAATCTACGGGGACCGGGGTCTGGAGTCTTATGATAGGCGCATTGACGATCTATGCCTGGACGATAGGATACAGAAAAGGATTGATTTTAGATTTGTCAATAACGCATGCCATCTGCCAATGGTTGAAAACAGCGGAATGCTTATAGAGATGATCAAAGACTGCCTGGGCGTTGAATAAATAACAGTTTTTCAGCCAAACCGGCAAAATACGCCGATGGCAAGGCGCGGATAGCCCGCATTCAGCAGCGCGGGGCAGACGCATACGCCCGCGCCTGCGTCCTTTGCGCCTATCCTTTGAACGGTCGTGTATGGGAATATCTCAGCTTAGGGCCATCAAATGCTGTCCTTTCCCTCTTTGCCTTGCAGCGCTTGGCCCTACAATACTAAAGTGCGCGTTATCCGTGTGAGTTAATGCAACTAGCCGGCCCTATAGGCTTATATGCATATGCATTACGGTATAATCACCCCTTTGAGTTTCAACGCCTGTATAATAAAACCCGTTTTTAAGCCAAAAGCTCCTTGCGATCAGGTTTTCCCTTATACATCCCAGGCGCACGCAATGAAAACCCGCTTTTTTAAGAAAGAAAAGCAATTGCTCAATGATTCCGCTGCCTTTCCCGGCTCCCTTAAAATCTTTATCCATCATAAACAGGCCGATATACGCGGTATCCGCGCTTGGAAACCCCGCTATCAAATCCATAACCGCGATCAACCTGTTTTCCGCGTAGAAGCCTATGAAAAACTTGTCGTCCATAGCTTTGCCAGGAGGCAGAGCGGCAAGATCCCGCCTTATATTTTCAGGGGATGGCTCTGAATTCATATGCTCATAGTAATCAGCGTTTCCCTTACAAAGCGCGAATATCACATCAACGTCTGCCTCTGTAAGCCGCCTTATCCTATAGCATGATGATATCCGCTTAAAGTCAAGCTCCATTTTTTCTTCCACCATAATCCGCCTTGCAGTATATATTTAACCAGCCCGCTGCGGCCCTGTGCTAATTGAGGCCGGCTATCCATCCCATTTTACGGCAACCGCCGCCGCCAGGCAATAGCGTGCGGTTGGGCTTTAGCCATATCTGGCTGACCAATATCATGAGAAAGGCCAGCAATGGGGGCAAAACGGACATGGCTATGACATAAAAACAAAAAACGCCTGGCCGCATAATCCATTTTCAGGGGTATAAAAAGAACCCGCGGGAAATAAATACTGTTTTATGCAGAACCTTTACCACGCCCAGACCGTTTATCTGGTATAGGTTCAGTTGAAAAGAAGTTGGGGGTGAATATTATGATTTTAAAAAAGCGGATTTTACCGCTGCTTGTATGCATCTGCGTTGGGTTTACGCTGTTGCCGGTTTTTTCCGGCGCGGATATGGGCCCAAAACCATCCGTGGTTATAGATTTTAAGGGGCTTGAGGGCGAAACCTATTATGCTACGCTTTTGTCAAAAACCGATTCGACCGGCCCTTACAGCGCAATTGCAGAGAAGTCGGACCACGCGATGTATAAAAGCGGGGACGCGGATTACGACATCTTTGTTAAGTTTGCAAACTATAAGGATGAGGACGGCTATTACTTTTTGCAGTATTTTACAAACTGCGGCGCCAACCACAGGTTTTCGTGGACCTATTATCCGCCCGGCAATTTCAAGATACTCGTCTACTTCCCAGCTTACGATACCTTCGCCGTCAGCGGCGCGGCGTATGAACGGTATGCTTTTGACAGCTACTATGCCGTTTCTGTAGCCGGTACGCCCGCAAAGGGGAATGCAGCCATATCGGCTGAACAAAGCTATGATTATTCCGAAGAGGCCATCTCGCTGATCGCGCGCATCATCCTTACCATTGCGCTGGAGCTGGCCATTGCGCTGCTGTTTGGGTACCGCGAAAAAAAACAGCTGATGTTCATAGGCACGGTCAATGTTGTAACCCAGATAGCGCTTAACGCAGCGCTGAACATGATAAATTATCACATGGGCTGGCTTGCGTTCATCGCGTTTTACGTACTTCTTGAGATTGCGGTATTCGCCATTGAAGCAGTGGCGTACTGCGCGCTGATGAATAAGTACAGCGTAAAGGCGACGCCGAAATGGAAGGCAGTCGTTTACGCGCTTACCGCAAACGCGGCGTCCTTTGCAGCAGGCTTTGGCCTGGCAATGCTTATCCCAGGCATGTTCTGATTTTAGCTCGCTTAGCGCTTGTTCAGCGCAACCGCATGGGGCTTTTGCCCCATACCCCGCCAAAGGAGCCTTTTTGTAAAATCGCCATAGGCGATTCGCGTCGCGCTTGATCAGCACGACGCGAGTTTAACCCGCAAAAGCCAGTCTTCGGTTGCAAGCAACTGTCAGACTGACTTTCGCTCTCAAGGTATCAAAAGCCGGCGCACATGTCGCCGGCTTTTGACGGATTATATTTTTAGGTACGGTCAAGCCTTGTGTTATCTACGCTTGTTTTTAATGAATCTCAAAATTATGGTCATTCACCCAAACCCAATGTTATCCCTCTGCCTTTTATGGAGTTCTTAGAACCTTTTTTGCAAAAAAGGTTCTAAGCCGCCGGAGGCAAATATCAAATTCGTAATTTTGGGCGACATGCGCGGCCA
>CAYSKA010000150.1:1441-3858 GCA_964431505.1 uncultured Oscillospiraceae bacterium | reverse complement strand
CATCGCCGGAGCCAGGTCATAGGTGGATACCCTTGGGGACGGTATGAGCACGCGGTCCTCTCCTGGGTTTAGGGCTTCTACGCCGCCATTGAAGAAAAAGGTTACATGCGCGTATTTTTCGGTTTCCGCAATTCTAAGCTGAGTGAGGCCCGCTTTTGAAATGTACTCGCCAAAGGTGTTCTCAATGCTCTCAGGCCCAAACGCTACATGGAGTTTTCCCTCGAATTCCTTATCATATTGCGTCATGGACACGAAAAACAGGGGGAGCAGGCTTGCCCTCCTGTTAAAGCCTTCAAATTCCTCAAACAGCAGCGCCCGCGTAAGTTCACGCGCCCTGTCGGGACGGAAGTTGAAAAAGATTACGCTGTCGTTTGTCCGTATGCCGGTTTGGCAGTCTCCGTCTATGACTACAGGCACTATAAATTCATCGGTAATCCCTGCGCCGTATGAGGCCCTTACGGCTTCACAGGGTGAGGACGAACGCGGCCCTTCACCGTAAACGATGGCATTATACGCCTTTTCCACGCGCTCGTAACGATGATCGCGGTCCATAGCGTAGTACCGGCCCATAACGGTGGCTATACGGCCGCATTTAAGCTGAGCAAGCTTGGACTCAAGCTCCCCGATAAATCTGATTCCGCTGTCCGGAGGCACATCGCGGCCGTCCATAAAACAGTGTATATATACTTTATCAAGGCCGTTTAGCTTAGCCAGTTCAAGCAGCGCATACAGGTAATTTAAGTGGCTGTGAACCCCTCCGTCCGAACACAGGCCCATTAGATGCAGCGCAGAGTTATGTCTTTTACAGTTATCAATAGCGCCTATAAAGGCTTGGTTTTCATAGAAACTTCCATCGCTAACGGCATCGTTTATCCTGACTAATTCCTGCTTTATAACCCTGCCCGCCCCGATATTCAGGTGGCCTACCTCGGAGTTCCCCATCTGCCCATCTGGAAGCCCTACCGCCAGGCCTGAGGACATAATTGTAGTATGGGGGTAATTGGCCTTTAGGGAGCGTATATGGGGAATTCCCGCTTCCCTGATGGCGTTTCCCTCAATCGATTTTGAGTATCCAAAGCCGTCGAGGATTATAAGTGCTGTCAATGGTTTCATATATACCTCATATCGTATTTTCTGGATGTGCGGCTTTTACTATCTCGGAAAAGTCGAATGCCTTTAAGCTGGCGCCCCCAATAAGTCCTCCGTCTATTTCAGGCATTGCCATGAGCGCCCTGGCATTGCGCGCGTTCATGCTCCCGCCGTATTGTATGCGGAGGCCGTCGGCCACCACGCCGCCATACATGCTGCGTATAAGCGATCTGATCATTCCTATGGTTTCGTTTGCCATGGCTTCTGTTGCCGTTTTGCCAGTACCTATCGCCCAAATAGGCTCATACGCTATAACGCATCGAGCGGCGTCGGAGGCGGGGATCCCGTTAAAAGCCGCGGTTATCTGTTTTGACAATACGGCGTCGGTTTCTTGGGCCTCACGCTGTTCGTGGCTTTCTCCCACGCATATTATCGGAATAATGCCCTGAAAAATTACTGCTTTTACACGGGAGCTGACGGTATCGTCCGTTTCGCCGAAGTATTGCCGGCGCTCGCTATGCCCTATTATAGCGTATCTTACATTCAGCTCTGAAAGCATAGCTGCGCTTATCTCTCCGGTAAATGCGCCGTTTTCTGCCCAATGGGCGTTTTGCGCGCCAATCTTTATATTTGTATTCTCCAATATTTCACACACCGCGGGAATATCGACAAACGGAGGACAAATGACAACGTCGCAGTCAGCATCCTTTACAAGCGGTATAAGCTCTTTAACAAGCTTAACCGCTTCGCTCGGAGTCATATTCATCTTCCAGTTGCCTGCAATAATAGGTTTTCTTTTCATCTCTTTGCTCCTTACTTATCGTTAAGAACCGCAATGCCGGGAAGTTCCCTGCCCTCCAGAAGCTCCAGCGAGGCGCCGCCGCCTGTGGATACATGGGTTATCTTTTCAGTAAGCCCCAGCTTTTTGACCGCGGCGGCGGAATCTCCACCCCCAATTATCGTAACGCCTTTGCACGCCGCGCATGCAAGCGCAACGGCGGCGGTACCGTTTTCAAACGCGGGAAACTCAAATACGCCCATTGGCCCATTCCAGACAACGGTTTTTGCGGATATTATCTCACGGGCATACGTTTCCTGTGTTTTTACCCCTATATCAAGGCCTTCCCAGTCCTTGGGAATTGAGTCGCTGGGTACGGTCTTATGCTCCGCGTCAGCCGAATATTCCTTTGCGGCAACGGTATCAACGGGGAGAAACATCTTTACCCCGCGCTCCTCTGCCTCCTTCATTAAGTCGGCCGCTAAGCCTACGCTGTCGTTATCAAGGAGCGAATTGCCTATTTCGTATCCAAGAGCCTTAAAAAATGTGT
>CAYSKA010000150.1:0-1431 GCA_964431505.1 uncultured Oscillospiraceae bacterium | reverse complement strand
CCTCCGCCGATCAGGATAGCGTCGCACTTTTTAAGAAGGTTTCGTATTACTCCTATCTTATCAGCCACTTTGGCGCCGCCCATAATTGAAACAAAGGGCCGCTTAGGATCCTCAAGCGCGCCGTACAAGAATCTGAGCTCCTTTTCAATTAAGAATCCGGCGGCTGCAGGCAAAAACTTTGCCACCCCGGCGGTTGAGGCATGTGCCCTGTGTACTGAGCCAAACGCGTCGGATACGAATATGTCCGCAAGGGACGCGAGTTTCTTTGCGAATCCCTCGTCATTATCGGTCTCCTCCTTATGGAAGCGGACGTTTTCAAGCAGGAGGACCTCTCCGTCCTTGAGTGACGAAGCCTTTTCCTGCGCATCGGGACCTATAACGTCGTGTGCGAACCCGACGCATGTTTCCGGAAGCAGTTGTGCAAGCCGCTTCGCAACAGGCGAAAGGGAGTACTTTTCATCAAACTTGCCCTTGGGCCTGCCAAGATGAGAACAGAGTATGACCTTTGCCCTCTCGTCAATTAAGTATTTAATCGTTGGCAGGGATGAAACAATGCGGTTGTCATCCGTTATTTCATTGTTGTCGTCAATAGGAACGTTAAAGTCGACACGCACTAGGACGCGCCTTGACTTAACGTCGAGATCCTTTACTGTCAGCTTTGCCATAATAAAGTCCTCCTTAAATAGGCTACGGTAATATTTTACCACATTGCCGTTAGTTTACAATCCAAATCGAAAAAGATGCACTGTATTAAAATAATCTTTTTAGTTGGATAACCTAAGCTTTATTTTTATTATGTTCAGCATATATGTGCATATGCCGTTGAAATAGAGCAATCGGTTAATGGAATCTCATTAATCCGCATAACGCAGTATTAGTATCTGCTCAAGCGCTTTTAAAATGCCATTTTAGGCCAGCGCTTCATTGATTCCGTATCAGCCCATACAGCATGGGGCATCCACAGTAAACATATAAAGCCGTGGCTTGCCCACAGGAGAGACCTATTGAGACCTGCAAACCTTCTGTATTTTAGCTTTAACCTGAAGGTGGAGAGTAAAAACTATAGGGCGTGTGATAGAATAGAATTACTAGACCTTAGAAATGGGGGGTAAGCCCATGGATATAAACATAGATATTTCCAAAGCCGTTATTAACACAGATAGGCTTATTCTGCATGCCTGACATGAAGGCGACATTGACTCTTTTTCGAGTATGCCTCTGTTGACGGAGTAGGGGAGATGGCGGGCTGGAAGCATCATGAAACTATAGAGGTATCGCGCAAAATATTAAATGATTTTATATCGGAGAAAAAATGTGTTCGCAATAGTCCGTAAGGCAGCTAATAAGATAATCGGTTCTCTAGGGCTGCACCGTTCATGGGTTAATGACGATGAGATTTATAAAGATTTAAAATCAAAAGAAATAGGTTAT
>CAYSKA010000149.1:0-3883 GCA_964431505.1 uncultured Oscillospiraceae bacterium | reverse complement strand
AATTTATCAAGCTATATTTCGATAAACACTCTATACCGCCAACGGTAAGGGAGATTGCAGAAGCTGTTTCTTTAAAATCCACCTCCACCGTTCACCTGCATTTAAAGGAGCTTCAGAAGCGTGGCCTGATAAGCATGGAACCCATGAAACAGAGGTCTATTACAGTAATGCGGCCTGAAGGATCCCGTGGAGTGTTAACCCCCCTCATAGGAGATGTCGCGGCAGGACAGCCCATACTCGCATATGACAACATTCAGGAAACGTTTACGCTTCCTAGCTCCCTGCTTCACGGGGCAAGTGAAACCGAGGTGTTTATGCTAAAGGTAGAGGGTGAAAGCATGATCGACATCGGTATCCTCAACGGAGATTTAATAGTAGTGCATAATGCTATTGGCTCGGAAAACGGGGACATCGTTGTCGCCAGGGTAGGCGGCGATACAGCTACTGTTAAGCGGGTATACTATGAAAAGGATAGCGTCCGCCTTCAGCCTGAAAACTCAAGCATGGATCCAATATATGCATCATACGATGATGTTGAAATCATCGGAAAGGTGATAGGGCTGATACGACGTTATTAATCTAATCATACATCATAATATCAAACTTTTCTTAATGCGTCTAAGGCCATCATGGCTCCAATCCTTCCGTGAGCATAGGTTAATCCCCCCTGAAGATAAGCTATATAAGGCTGCTTTATAGGCGCATCAGCGCTCAGCTCTATCGACGCTCCCTGAATAAATGCACCGGCCGCCATAATAACCTGATGGCTATAACCGGGCATGTCCCACGGTTCCGGCACGACAAAGCTGTCCACAGGGGAAGCTTTCTGTATGCTTCTACAAAACGCGATTAAGTCCGCTTCCTTTTCAAATCTCAATGCCTGGACGATGTCCGAGCGTTTTGCATCGCTTGAGGGCATTGTTATCATGCCAAACTCTTCGAAGATACGCGCAAATAGGACCGACGTTTTTAATGCCTGGGCAGTAACATGAGGAGCCATGAATAGTCCCTGATAGAATGGAGCATAGGATGCAGCATAGGAGCCTACTTCCCTGCCCATTCCAGGAACGGTAACCCTGTTCGCTATTCGATCAATTAGCTCCTTTTTGCCCGCGATATAGCCGCCCGTAGGCGCAATGCCGCCGCCAGGATTTTTTATAAGCGATCCTATTAAAATATCCGCGCCATAGTCTGAAGGTTCGCTTATACATGTAAATTCCCCATAGCAGTTATCAACAACGATAGCTGCTTTAGGAATTGCAGATTTAATTGCGCTAAAAGGCGCCTTCATATCGCATGGCATAATCGAATTACGCCATGCGTATCCGCGCGATCTCTGAACATACACTACCTTAACGGAACTGTCCAAAGAATTTAACAGCATGCGGGTATCTATTGAGCCATTATTATCAAGCTCTATCTGTTTATAGCGCACGCCCAGATGCTTTAAAGAGCAAGGCATTTCTCCATCGCCAACTCCTATAGCGTCTTCCAGCGTATCATATGGCCTGCCGGTAACGGAAAGTATCGTATCATTTGGTCCAAGCAGGCCGCAAAGCGCCGTAAATATAGCATGTGTGCCGGACACAAAAGATGGCCTCACGATTGCGTCCTCACAGTTAAACGAGCGTGCAAAAACACGGTCAAGCGCATCACGTCCTATATCATCATAGCCGTAGCCGTAGGAAGGGTTAAAATGCCGTGCGCTTATGTTTTCCTGTTGAAAAGCATATAAAACCCTGGCTTGATTGCTATATTCTACATCGGATATATTTCTAAACACCGTAGCCAAGGCCTCCTCGGCCTCGCTTACGGTTTCGTATGCGCCGGTGCTTATGCCCATCTGTGAATATAGGGCCATCTCAGTTTTTTTATTCATGCTGTTTTTTGTCCTCTGAGTATTTTAGGTTTATATCAATCCGTTTGGATGGAACTATGCTCGAAATCGCATGCTTATATATCAATGTCTGGGCTGAACCAGTTTCGATTAGCATGCAGTAACTATCAAAGCCTACAATTTTTGCATTTGCTATATGATAACCGTTTGTTATAAATACTTCCACCGATATTTTTTCCTTTAAGATGGTGTAAAGCACCGCGTCTTGCAGTCCTGAAGGATTTAGCGCCATATTAACCTTCCTCCATATATAATTTGCTCTGTAAAAATTCCGTAACCGAGTCAGCAAGGCTTTCATTGGATTCGTATTCGGTTATATCAAACCATGATATGCGTTTATCCCGCTTAAACCAGGTGATCTGACGCTTGGCAAAGCGGCGCGTATTACGTTTAATATCCTCCACAGCATCCACAAGACTGCATTCGCCATGAAGGTAAGCCAATATTTGCTTGTATCCTAAACCCTGCAGTGCTGGTAAAGACCTTTCATAACCTAAGAGAGCCTTTACCTCCTCAACCAGCCCTCTGTTGAGCATTTCATCAACCCTAGCGTTGATTCTTTGGTATAATAGCTCTCTTGGCATAGTAAGGCCCACAATGATGGGTGTATATATGCACTCCAAACCATTGCTGTTAGAAAAGTCATTTCCATAATCCGACAACGCCCTTCCGGTCTTATAGTATACCTCCAAGGCGCGTATAATCCGCTTTTGATCGTTCTTATGAAGGCGTTCATATGACCTCGGGTCAACTTCCTTCAAGGTTTCATAGAGTATGCCAGGGTTAGATTCCTCCTGCCTCTGCAGGTCTTCCCTCAGCTGTCTATCAGCGCCCGTCTGGGTAAAGTTAAGAGGGTATACAAGAGAATTTATATAAAGTCCTGTGCCGCCAACTATAAGAGGAATTTTGCCTCTAAAGCGTATATCCTCAATACATAAATCGGCCATGCGCCTGAATTCAGCGACGCTGAACTCAGAGTCAGTTATAGCTATGGCGTCTATCAAATGATGTCTTACAGCCAAACGCTCCTTTTCATTGGGTTTTGCCGATCCAATATCCAGGCCCTTGTATACCTGTATTGAATCGGCTGAAACTATTTCAGCGTCCAGCTTCTTTGCAACAGCTATTGACAGCGCCGTCTTTCCGCTTGCTGTAGGACCAATTATCATTGGAAGCGCTCTGTTGTCCAGCTTCATAGAACCCTCTTAAACATCTTTTCGATCTCACGTTTGCTTAACCGCACTACAACCGGCCGGCCGTGCGGGCATGTAAGCGGAGCCCCGTCTTTTGTAAAATAGGATAAGAGCTCTAATATTTCACTCCTATCAATGCTCTGTCCGGCCTTGATTGCGTGTTTGCAGGAAAGTTGGATTATTGCATAACGCTTCAGGTCGGCGGCGGTGGCTTTGGATTGGTTAATAAAAATATCAGCCGCCTCCTTTAGAAAGCTTACCGACTGAGGGCCGTCAAACATATATGGTACCGCTCGAACGCTCACGGTAAATGCCCCGAATTCCTCAATATCAAAACCCATTGCCGTGAGATCATCCAAATTCTCCATTATGGTATCGAACTCACGCGGGGCAAATTTTACAATCTGAGGCGCAAGCAAAATTTGGGATTGCAATCTGAGTTTATCAGATATAAGCTCCTCGTACAACCTCCTTTCGTGCGCCGCATGCTGGTCTATAAGATAAAGATCGTTGTCCTGCTCTACAATCCAATAGGCGTTAAATGCGCAATCAAGCACCTTAAGGCGGCTTATATCCAGGTCGATTTTTTCCTGCAAAATCGTTAACGAAGGGTTGGTTTTCTCAATGGATGAATATAGGTTGATTTGTTCAGTCACCTGCTCCTTACCAATTTCTCTGCTGATTGATGCGGGGTTTGATACAACCGCCAAATCATCAACACGAGGCCTCCCCTGCCCGTCCCTTACCTTAATCTTGCCGTTTACCGGCCTTCCGCCCGAATAAGGCCCTTCAC
>CAYSKA010000148.1:0-3890 GCA_964431505.1 uncultured Oscillospiraceae bacterium | reverse complement strand
ATCTACAATTATACCCAAAAGCCCTGAAGAACCAAAAAACAGCGATGTGGTGGTATCCGGGGTTTCAGCCTCTACTGAATCAGGATTGGAAGAACGTCTTGCAAAAACGCTGTCGGGCATAAAGGGCGTCGGAAAGGTTGAAGTGATGATTACATATGAAACCACATCGAGGCTGGTACCGGCTATGTCCACTGATAGGCAGCAGAACAGCTCATCGGGCAGCGATGGGAGCGAGTCGCAGACCAATACCGAATCCTCCTCTCCGGCAACAATATCCAAGAATGGCGGGAACGAACCGATCGTTCTTACGGAGGTACAGCCGCTTGTGCGCGGCGTAATAGTTGTAGCTGAGGGCGCTGAGGATATAGCAGTAAAGCTAAATTTGCAATATGCCGTTAAGACGGTGCTGGGAATAGATGACGATTGCATAGAAGTATTCCAAATGGAACAATAGAAAAGGAAGGTGCTAGTATTATGAAAAAGTTGAAGGTAAACGCCAGAACAGTCGGAATTATTGCGGTTGTGGCCGCACTGCTTATTGGAGCCGTATACTTAAACGTGCAGCTCAACGGTCAAGCGTCATCCCCAGCGCCCAGTCCGTCACCCACGCATTCTGCCGGCGGAACGGACATCGATACTTCAATACAGTCGAGTGCCGGTACGAATTACTTTGCCGATTTCAGAACCAGCCGTGAACAAACGCGAAACAGGGAAATAGAATATCTAAACGCTATTATCAATAACGAGAACACAGACGCCGAAACCCTTAAGGATGCGCAGAAGCAGATGACTGAAATAGTAGATTGTATGGAAAAGGAGTTTACCATTGAAAGCCTGTTAAAGGCGAAAGGTTTTACGGACGCGGCGGTTACCTTCCACTATGGATCGGTTAATGTGATCGTCGACACCGCAACGCTTACTAACGAGGATGTAGCCCAAATACTTGACATAGTAAAACGCGAAACGGGCGAGGAGGCGCAGAACATCAAGGTAAGCGCAAACAGTTGATCTTGTCCAATCTTTTCAGAAAAAACACCTTTGCTTAATGTTTTTGATTGCATTAACGGTGTTTTCTGGTATAATGATTATACAATCGGTGGATTAATCCACTAGGTAAGAGATTACACCCAATAAGGAGGAAATAACTATGACACCCGAAAATGATATCAGCACCGATGTACTCTCAAACGAGGGTGGAAAGATAGTGTTCGCTCCCGACGTGGTTGCCACCATCGCCGGACTTGCTGCGGCAGAAGTTAAGGGCGTGACATCCATGAGCGGCAACATGGTCGAAGGTTTTACCGAGATGTTTGGCAAAAAAAACCTTACCAAGGGCGTGAAGGTTGAAGTCGGCACGGAGGAAACCGCGATTGACCTTAGCGTAGTCATTGAATATGGATACCGCATCCATGAGGTATGCTCAAAGGTTCAACAGGAAGTTAAGAATGCGGTTGAAACCATGACTGGGCTTAGGGTTGTTCGTGTTAATGTGTATGTGCAGGCTATAAACTTCGCAAGACCGGAGGATAAGCAGTTGCCGGAATCAGGCGAATAGTTCTGGATCCTGCAGCAGTCAATAACAAATAGAAAAAGATTCGGGCGGAGCCAATAGGGTGTCCGTCCGAATATGATATTCTGAAGGAGAAACGGAAATGAAGCCGAAACTGTTTGATAAGATAATTCTGGCTCTTTTGCTTATTGTTGTAACCGTCATTGCACTGGCCCTCATAGGTATGGCGGCTGGATTCATAAGCGCGCAGATGGTTGACAGCGTGCTTAGATATCCATACACCGGGCCTATTGGGGCGCTTGTGACCGGGGTTATAGGATTGCTATTGCTTATATTCGTAATAAGACTGCTGTTCTTTGGCGGCTCTGGTTCAAAGCAACAGGCTCCAAGCGCGGCCCTTATAAGGGCTTCAGACGTAGGGACTGCATATATAACGCTTGCCGCCCTCGACGCTATGGCGCAGAGGTTCTGCAAATCACAAAAACAAATACGTGAATGCGTTACGGCGATTGGAACGTCGGCTCAAGGGATTAATGTAAATGTAAGGATAGCGCTCATGCCGGAAACCAACATTCCAGAGTTTACGGACGAGCTGTCACATAGCCTGAAGGAGCATATAGAAAAGTATTCCGGAATTCAGGTAACGGATGTAAGGATGCTGGTAGTAAATCCATCTAATCAATCGTCTCAGCAACCGGCCATAAGCTGACGGGGTGCTGCTATGAATTCAAATTTAACCGAATTTCTTAATAGGCATAAATGGCGCATCCTGCTGGTTTTGACAGGCCTGCTGGTACTGATACTCTGCTTTACCATAGGCTTCTGGAGAACCCTTTTGATAGCCGCCGTTGTCACGGCATGCTATTTTCTGGGACGGTTGCTTGACAAGGGGGGCAGGGGAAGCATAAAAGCCTTTTTTGAAGCGATATTTAAGGATAACCGGTAATCATTCACTTGCATATTAACCGGCCTGGAGGAATATATGAGCAGAAGAACCGCCAGAGAAGTGGCGATGAAGTTGGCCTTTGCCCGCATGTTTGGGGGTGACGACACATATGAAGCGATACTTGAGCAATCGGGCATTACAGAGACCCCGAAGCAAGAGGACATTGATTTTTCCAACGAGCTTTTAAGCGGTGTTGCAAACAATGAAGAAAAGATAGATTCGATTATAGGCGAATTGTCGATAGGCTGGGAAATACAGCGCATTTCCAGGGTTGAGCTATGTATTCTCAGAATATCTATATTCGAAATACTATATTGTGACTGTATATCGGACAGCGTTTCAATCAACGAGGCTGTTGAGCTTGCAAAACGTTTTGGAGACGTTAGCTCGTCATCGTTTGTGAATGGCATTTTGGGCACACTCAGCAGGAAAAAGACGGCGGAAGACCAATGATATTCTTGGGGATAGATACCAGCTGCTATACTACTTCAATAGCATGTATCGGCCACAATTCGATAGTTATTGATATGAGAACCCCTTTGAAGGTGGCATCTGGCGGGCGGGGCCTGCGCCAAAGCGAAGGGGTATTTTTGCATACAAGAAACCTGGAGAAAATGCTGCCCTCTGCGCTAAGCAAACTTGATAAAGAAAATATTGGAGCGCTGGCGGTAAGTTCTGTCCCAACCCCTGCGCCGGGTTCATATATGCCGGTGTTCCTGGTTGGCACAATGGCCGCAAGGGTAATTGCGTCGGCTCTTAGCATACCGCTGTTTGAAACCTCGCATCAGGAGGGTCATATAATGGCTGCATTATATTCAAACGCTGCATTTCGCGGCAGTCCGTTTATCGCAATGCATATATCAGGGGGAACGACAGAGCTGCTCCATGTTGACGAATGCTTCAATATAACAAGGCTCGGAGGTTCGCTGGACATTCACGCAGGACAGCTTGTGGACCGTATAGGCGTGAGGATGGGTTGCCCATTTCCGGCGGGCAAGCAGGTGGAGGAGCTTGCACTTAAGACGGTTTGTTCGGATATTATTGTCCCAAGTTCAGTAAAGAATTTAGATTGTTCCTTCTCAGGCGCTGAAACAAGGCTTATAGGCATGGTTGACGGTTTAAAGGATCATGCCAAAATAGCGCGCGCCTTATACGGCTGCCTTGCCAGGACATTTGCGAAGATGATCTTAAACGCTTTTGAAAGGACTGGGATATGCAAATTTTTGCTCGCCGGAGGCGTGGCGTCTAGCGGGATCCTTAGAGACCTGCTTGTTAATAGGCTTAAATCTAGAAAGAGAGAGATTATCGTTGAATTTGCGTTGCCGGAGCTCTCACCGGATAATGCGGTCGGGGTCGCGCTGAAGGCGCAGCATGAATTTGAAAGGATGGATAATAGCAATGGCCGAGTTAGTACTGACCGTTAGCCAGCTAAAT
>CAYSKA010000147.1:0-3904 GCA_964431505.1 uncultured Oscillospiraceae bacterium | reverse complement strand
CTGTGCGGCATAGAACCGCGCGTTGCCATGCTTTCGTTCTCCACAAAAGGGAGCGCTAAACATGAACTGGTTGATAAGGTAAAAGAGGCAACGGATTTGGTGAAAGGACTCAGCCCAGACCTTATGGTTGACGGCGAGCTGCAGGCGGACGCGGCATTGGTTGAAAAGGTCGGCCAGCTGAAGTCCCCGGGCAGCCCAGTGGCCGGCAGGGCAAACGTACTTATATTCCCAGACCTGCAGGCAGGCAATATAGGCTACAAGCTTGTACAGAGGCTTGCCGGAGCAGAGGCGATTGGTCCGATATGCCAGGGGTTTGCAAAGCCTATAAACGATCTGTCCAGGGGATGCAGCATAGATGATATAGTATCGGTAGTGGCTATAACCGCCGTACAGGCACAGGCGCAAAATTGAGTCGGGAGGAAGGATACGCAATGAAGGTATTGGTAATAAACGCTGGAAGCTCATCGCTGAAGTACCAGCTCATAGACTTGAATTCAAACGATATAATAGCAAAAGGACTATGCGAGAGAATAGGCATTGAAGGATCAAAATTGATATATAAGCCCGCTGGAAGAGGGGCGCACGAGTTTGAAAAGCGTATGAACGATCATACCGACGCTATAAGGATGGTTCTTGACGCGTTGGTTGATAAAGAAATAGGCGTTTTAAAGAGCATGGACGAAATCGACGCAGTGGGACACCGGATTGTTCACGGAGGCGAAAAGTTCAGCCAGTCCGTACTTATTGACGATTCGGTGATAGACGCTGTAAAGGAGCTTTCGGCGTTAGCCCCGCTGCATAACCCTGCAAACCTGATGGGGATATACGCCTGCCGCGATATAATGCCAAACGTGCCCATGGTTGGCGTTTTTGACACAGCGTTTCATCAGACGATGCCAAGCGAGGCGTTCCTTTACGGGCTTCCGTATGAAGCGTATTCACAGCTCATGATAAGGCGATATGGATTTCACGGCACATCGCACGCCTATGTTTCACAAAGAGCAATAGAGCTATTGGATCTTCCAAAAGAGGATACAAGGATTATCACATGCCATCTGGGCAATGGGTCCAGCATAACGGCGGTTAAGGGTGGGGAATCTATAGATACCTCCATGGGCTTTACGCCGCTTGAAGGCGTGCCCATGGGAACGCGCTGCGGCGCTATGGATCCCGCCATAGTAACATACCTGATGGATAAGCTGAGTATGGATATAAACGGCATTAACGCTTATATGAACAAAAAAAGCGGGGTGCTTGGGGTGTCCGGCGTATCCAGCGATTTTAGGGACCTAGAGGAAGCGGAGAACGCCGGCAATGAAAGGGCGCGTGCGGCGCTGGACGTATTTGCCTACAACGTTAAAAAGTACATCGGTTCCTACGCGGCAGCGATGAACGGCGCAGATGCGATAGTGTTTACAGCAGGAATCGGTGAAAACGATAGGGGAGTACGGCAAAGGATAATGGAAGGGCTTGAATGCCTTGGAGTGGACATGGACTTTGAATACAACAACACATGCCCGCGGGGCAGGGAAGTAGAGCTGACAAAGCCGGATAGCCGGGTTAAAGTATTTGTTATACCAACGGATGAAGAGCTGATGATCGCAAGGGACACGGCGCGGATAGTTTCTCAATAATTTGTGTTGACAAAATAAGGGGCAGCATATAAAATGTCAAAGTTGTGAGGTGAAACTGTGAAGCTTGATGTAACCGCACAGGTTAAGTCACCTGGAAGCGTTGGAAAGGCCAGGTTTTCCGAACCGTTTGCGGATATTGAGTTTGGCGGGAGAAGGATCTCCTTTGCTAAACCATTGGATATAAAAGTTACATACGTCTATGATGGCGAAAGCTTTGCGGTAGCGGGAACTATTTCGTCGGTCTTTAATTCCCAATGCGCCAGATGCGGCGAACCGTTTGAAGAACCGCTAACGTTTGAATTCGAAGAACGCTTTGTAAGGGATGAATTGGATGACGAAGACGTATATACGTTTACGTCCGATGTTTTAGACCTTACCGCTATGATTCAGGACAACATCTTGCTCAACATGCCCATGCGAAGCGTTTGTAGCGTAAGCTGCAAGGGCAAGTGTCCGGTATGCGGATGCAATTTAAACTTTTACCAGTGTACCTGCGACAGGCAAACCGGCGATGAAGCGCCAAGAAAGACCCCATTTGCCGATCTAAGGTCGCTGTTGAACGATGATAAGGAGGTGTAATCAATATGGCAGTCCCGAAACGGAAAACATCAAAGGCAAGGCGTGACTCCAGGAGGTCCAGCAACTGGAAGCTGTCCATCCCAGGAATTGTCGAATGCCCGAAATGCCATGCCCGCAAACTTGCCCATAGGGTATGTAAGAGCTGCGGATATTATGGCGGAGAGCGTGTCATCAACGTTGATAAAGATGAAAAGAAGGCAAATGCTTAAGGCCTTTTCTGTCCATTTTTAAAGGACTATTTTTGATGGCACCAAATATTTTATGCGCATGAGGGTTGATCTTCGTTTGAAGTTCCACCCTTTTGTTTTTCTTAAGAATTAGGGGTAATAAAGACTGCTATTTGTTGATAGCGGATTGAATTCTCCACATCCCCAATATATACTTTATACTATGACTTGATTAAAAGATGCGAGGTAATGGAATGAAGATTGCAATAGACGCCTTTGGAGGCGACAATGCCCCCAGCGCAATACTGGAGGGTTGCTGTAAAGCTTTGAGCGATAGCGGCGATTTTGATTTAATTATAACTGGAGACGAGGCCTTGGTTTCAAATGAGCTGAAAGCTATGGACTGCAATTCATCGCGCATTGAAATTGTTCATGCTCCAATGGTGATATCATGTGAAGAGCAGCCTACCGTTGCGATAAAAAGAAAAAAGGAGTCATCGCTTGTAAAGGCGCTGGAGCTGGTTGCAAGCGGCGGCGCGGACGCATTTGTCTCCGCTGGGAGCACGGGCGCCGTGCTTGCCGGAGCAACGCTGATAGTGCGGCGCATAAACGGCGTAAAAAGGCCAGCGCTGGCCCCGATCCTGCCAACTGTGAAGGGGCCGGCGCTGCTGATAGACTGCGGAGCCAACGTGGATTGCAAGCCTCAGTACCTGCAGCAGTTCGCAATCATGGGCAGCGCGTATATGCAAAATGTGATGGGGATTCTTGAACCACGCGTGGGCCTTATAAACAACGGCGCTGAGGAGGAAAAGGGCAATGAACTAACAAAGGCGGCGTTTAAGCTGATAGAAGAAACGCCAGTAAACTTTACGGGCAACTGCGAGGCAAGGGATATCCTATCCGGCGAATACGACGTATTAGTTTGCGACGGCTTTATAGGAAACGTGGTTTTAAAGTATACTGAGGGCGTCGCTTCGGCGCTGGTCTCCATGATGAAAGAAGAACTGATGAGGGATATTGGCTCAAAGCTTGGGGCAATGCTTGCTAAAAATGGCTTCAAGCGCTTTAAGAGACGGATGGATTATACTGAGTATGGAGGAGCCCCGCTGCTTGGGATAAATGGAGGGATTATAAAAGCGCATGGAAGCTCTAACGGCAAGGCGATAGCCGCAGCCATAAACCAGGCGCGCCACTATTGTTTAGGAGACGTTACCGAGGCAATCCGAATTTCCATGTCCGCAATCAATGGGGACGATTGACATTAATAGCTTTTACGGCTAAAATTTATAATCATAAGAATAAATTAATCATGAAAGGCGGCAATAAACTATGGAATTTGACAAAATTGCGCAAGCGATATCAAGCCAGCTCGGCATAGATAAAGCAAACATAACAAGGGAATCCAGGTTAATTGAAGATTTAAAGGCTGATTCGCTTGACGTTGTGGAGCTGATAATGGATCTTGAACAGGAGTATAATATAGAAATTCCGAATGAAGAGCTTCCCAAAATTCATACAGTGGGG
>CAYSKA010000146.1:0-3934 GCA_964431505.1 uncultured Oscillospiraceae bacterium | reverse complement strand
TAAGATATTTGCCCTCAGTTGACAAGGGTAAATATCGCCTGATATATCGTCTTAGGCTGCTTAGCAATATCCCTCCGGTTATCTGCCGTCCTCATTCCGGCCTATCCCGTCAAAAAAGCCGGCTTTGTCCAGCTTTACTATTTTCCGCATATAACAGCTGCGAAATTTTGCGTCAAACATGCAGACGCTTGCATAGTCGCACCAATCGCAGGAGCTTTTGTTGTTGCCATAGCTGTAGGGCGCCGGCTCCACGCGGCCGTCCATAATCTCCCTTAGCGTCTCTACTGCGCGGCGCTTTGAAAAGTCGACTACAGCGCGCATGCCATCGTAAGGCACCAAGCCCCTGCCGGTAAGGACGCCGTCCTTATTTCGCCTCGCTTCAATGATTGAGGAAACGCCTTCGAAATTATCAGTAAGCCCAATCACGTCGAGCTCGTTTACTGTTATGCCGCTTAGTCTAAACGCCTTTATCAGCAGCTCTTCCAGCTTTTCCTCCTCCTGTACCTCCTCAAGTTTAGGCTCGGTTACGGGCATATAATACATTCCGGCGATATCGGCGGCGCAGCCGGCTGCCATTATAGCCGCCACATACAGCGGAAGCTGCAGCTTTAAACCCAAAAAGAGCTCCCCATAGTCAAAGGCCATGCCTCCGGTCTTATAATCAATCACGCGGATATACCGCCCGCCGTCCCTTGACGCGTCCATTCGGTCTATCTTGCCCGTTACCAGAAAAACCGTTCCGTCGTCAAGCCTTAATTCCAAAGGCGGATAGGTACCCCCTAATCCAAACGTTACCTCGCTTTTTTCCGGCTGAAACCCGCCGCGCTTCATCTGCTGTACGGCTGCCCAGGCGGTTGCTTTGACCGTGCGCTTCATTACCGCGCATTCCGCTTCCGCCCTTTTGGATGAAACGAGCACGCCCCTGTTGTGAGCGGGAACCAATACGTCAAACACCTCTTTGAGCAGCCCCTCAACATCCTCATATGTAAGGATATCAGGATCAATGCTGCGCTCGATGACAAGCCTCATGAAGCCATCGAGCGCTTCATGATAAAAAACGCCCTTATCCGCCGAACGCTCTTTAAATTCCTCACGCATATAGGCGCGCATTCCAAAGCGCATGAAGTGCCTGAAAGGGCATGAGTTGAACGTTTCAAACCTTGTGGCGCTGCCCTGCATTCCCGAGCCATACAGCAGCCTTGCCATATCCCGGCCAAACGGCTCGATATAGGGTGAAAAGAAAAGCGCCTTTTCCATGCTGTTTACAGCGCCTTGGTATTTTGGGCTTGCCTTAAACCAGGCGTAAAGGCCCCTGCAGCTTTCCGCGCTTGAACCCGTATCCGCCAGGCACCGCATTTCCTTAGCGAGCATTGCCAAGCCGGCCTGCGGATGGCTTGGCACCATCCCGCCGCCTATGTCCGTCTGCTCGTCTATAGTGAAAAGTTCCCTCAGCCTGTCTATCACCAAGGACGGTATTCCGCCGTTTACTCCAGCCGATGCCGTATATGACAGCCACAGCCGGTCCTTTGCCTTGCTCAGGGCATTATATATTCCAAACACGTTGCCCAACGTGCGCTCCGCGCTTGTTTCCCACGTAGGCAGACCTGCTAAGCGCAAAAACGCAAGCTCGGCGTCGTTTATAACGCCGTCCTCAGAGGGCCTTTTGGGGAACAGGCCTTCGCAGCAGCCAACTACAAACAGACTGCTGACCGCCATTGCGCAGGTTCTGTCGATATCGCCTACAAGCACTTGGTCGGCAGTGGTGGGAATTACCCCCACCTTGTATGCTGAAAGCCCCTCTTCAAGCACTGCCATATAGCGCCTTGTGCTGACCCTTACGTCGCCTATAATAGCGTAGAGCTGGTCCAGCAGCTCTATTACCGCGTCCCAAGCCTGCGCGGTTTCCTCGGCAAGCTCAAGCTCCCCATCCTCCCGCAGCGATTTAACTATTGCGTTTAGCGATCCATATACATCCATCTCGCACATATAAGAGTATAGCGCCCTCGTTTTCTCCATAGAACTGTCCGCCTCTGACAACGACCGGCGCAATTTCAGCAACGGGCCTATCAGCGATGAACGCACGCGCTCTATATCGTCGTTTACGTCCGCGGCCTCAATGGGCTCAAACAGTCTCGTTCCCTTTAAACCGAATTTAAGGATATGGTTTTCGAACTGTTCCGCCAAATCCCTGTCAATGCTCAAAAGGCCGCACTTGAGAAGTTCCAGCACATCGGGCTGCGAAAATCCGTTAACTATGCATTTTAAAGCGCTTAAAAGCAAAACTGAAATCGGATGCCGGACCAGCGGCCTTTTTAAATCCATAAAAAACGGTATCTTATACCGGCGCATAGTCCTATTCAACAGCGGGGCATAGGTCTCCATATCCGAAACTATAACAGCCATATCCCTGTAGCGCACCCCCTCCTGAGCGGCGCGGACTATAGCGTTGCATACAGCCTCGGCCTCAGCGCGGAGTCCGGATGCTGTAAATACCGAAACGCAGCCTCGGCCGCCCGAATACGGCGCGGGCGTCTGCGCAAAAAGCTCCCCTTCCATATGCGAAAGCTCGGCTGAATACCCCTCAAGACCATCCCTTTCCATGTTTACCGTGCTGATCCTGCAGCCCTGTTCCTCTCCAAGCTGCCGCAGGCGCTCATAGGAGCCGTATCCCGAAATAAAAAGGCTCCTGTCCCTGCACTTTGCGCTAAAATCAACGCAAACGGTTACCGTCATGGACGCCGAAACCTCAATAAGCCGTGTGAGCACGCGATATTTCTGCTCGGTAAGGAATTCAAAGCCGTCCACAAACACATGGGTCCCGCAAAGGCTGGACCGCCCCATCCTGTCAATGAGCGAGTTTACAATATCCTCGCCATCCATATAACGTGACGCAAGATGACCCTCCACGCACTCGTATAAAAGCGCTAAATCGCAGAGCTTGGCGCTTAAAGCGTCTGGCGCTCCGGCATATTCCGCTGCTGACCTCAGCATGTCAGGCGTGATAAGAAACCGCTTGAGCCTGGTAAACAGCCTATCGCATTCAGCGGTAAACCCGGATTTTCCGGCAATGCGGCCATATACCCTAAGGTCGGTCTTATGTTCTTCCAGCGCCTTGCGGATCATCATCAGCTTTCCCTGATGCGACAAAAACACACGGTTGTCGCCCGTTTCGCGCAGCACCTTGGAAGCAAGGGTTGTAAATGAAAAAACCACGGCGTCAAGCAGGCCGTTTTCAAGGGATTCGGCAAGGCGCCGCTCGCTTTCAAAGGTAAACTGCTCGGGCACAATGAGCACAGCGCGTTCGCCTTTTTCCAGCAGGCCGCGAATTCGGTCGAACAGCAGCGTCGTCTTGCGTGAGCCAGCCCTGCCCGCAATAAACTCAAGGGATTTGGACATTTAAAAACCCTCCGTAAGCAGCTAGTAAACGCTTATCCGCAAGCAAGCGCGGAGCGTATTATAAAAATCTCTCCCTGTGGAGAACCGAGTATACCATCTCCCCGTTTAAACGCGTGCTTTCAAACAGCGTAACCGAATTCACCCGCATTGACGCGTTTAGCGGTTCATCCTTAAGCTCCGCTTCAACAAGATCGTCATGCGAAACGTTTCGCCCGAGAGTAATATGCGGAACATAACCCTTGCGCTCCCTGGGAAAGCCGTTGTCAGACATTGCGTACTGGAGGGACTCGTACAAAGCGTTAAGTTCACTAAGGCCGCCCTTTACCTCGACGATCGAAGTCCTAGCGCCGCCTTTTTGAAAGCAGTTATATCTCCCAAGATGCAGTTCAAAGGGACGTATGCCCTGCACGCATTTCTGCACGGCGCTTACGGCCCCGTGCAGGTCCGGTGTTTCACCTATAAAATGCAGCGTAAGGTGCATGTTCCGCGACGGTACAAACCTGCCTCCGCAGCTTAGCTGCTTAAGCACGCAAGGGCT
>CAYSKA010000145.1:3395-3941 GCA_964431505.1 uncultured Oscillospiraceae bacterium | reverse complement strand
GAACATTATAAAGCAGCGCCATTTGTAAGGCGCTGCTTTAGCTTTAACGTACGGCTATTTCATGAAAACAAGAGCTAGCCGCGCACCACCAACTAAAGGCCATGGGCATGAAAGACATCCAGGGTCATAGCGATAATGCATATGGCGACGGGCCACTAAATACTAAAATATACTTATGGCAATCCTTATTAAATACACACCATTAACCTTATATCAGCCGCCCGCCATAGAATGCCTTAGCTATAAACCCTATGTATAAAACGGATTTTAGGAATATGGCGCTATTTCGTAAAGCACGCTAAATCCGTTTTGTCATTTGAAGCGCGGCATCGGCGACATGTTTCATCAACACAGCCGTCGTTACCGTTCCGACGCCTCCTGGAACAGGCGTTATGGCTTCCACTGTGCCGAGCGCCTCATCATAGCGCACATCCCCTAAGAGCGTTCCGTCGGAAGCTAAGTTTATTCCTACGTCTATGACGGTTTGGCCTTTAGTTAGATAATCCCCACCAATTACGCCGGCTTGGCCGACGGCTACGATAAGTA
>CAYSKA010000145.1:0-3385 GCA_964431505.1 uncultured Oscillospiraceae bacterium | reverse complement strand
GGGCATATCGTCCGTTTTAGTATGACATATTGTTACTGTTGCGTTGCGCTTTAAAAGCATCATCGCCGCGGGTTTTCCAACAACAAGGCTTCTGCCTGCAACGACCGCGCGCTTACCAGAGATTTCTATACCGGTACTATCAAGGATTTCGAGACACGCCTGGGCCGTACACGGCGGGTAGCCAATGCCTGAGCCGGTAAATACGCCTGCGAGGGATTTGTCGGAAATCCCGTCAACATCCTTACGGGGGTCGAGCGCATTTCTAACCGCGGCGTCGTCAATGTGGCCAGGAAGAGGCCTGAACACCATAATGCCGTGTATAGAATCATCGCGGTTTGCCGCTTCTACAGCCCTGATTAGCTCCTCTTGGCTGGCGTTTGTATCAAGTACGTTTTTTTGTATGTCTATACCAAGCGAGACCGCCTTTTTGACGGCTCCGCTTTCATATGAAATATCATCAGGGTTGTTTCCCACGCGTAGTATGCACAAGGCAGGCGTAACGCCCATAGAATGCAAGTATTCTATACCCTGGCGCGTTTTTTCCATAATTAGTTTTGATACGGTGGATCCTTTAAGTATTCTTGTCATAGCCGCCTCCAATGGTTTATTTAGTTGCGTTAAAGCAGTCGCGGACTTCGCCCGCCATATACAGGGAGCCTATAGCGCATATAATCCCTTCTTTACCAGCCGCTGCTATTGCCATTTCTACGCCGTCTTTCACACTTGCGCATGCGTGCGATTTTATGCCAGCTTTTTTAATAAGGGCGGCAAGCTCACCAGCCGGCATAGATCTTGGGTTATTGGGAGCAACTGTAAAGATCTCACTTGCAAGGGGAGCTATATTATCAAGCATGTCCGAAATATCCTTATCAGCCATTACACCGAGCACGAAAACCACACTTTTATTCGGAAAATAGCGCCTTATGCTGTCGGTGGTTCCACGTACTCCATGGGGATTATGACCGCCGTCAACTATAAACACGGGGGATTTTGACAGCACCTCAAACCTGCCTGGCCAGCGGGTATTGGATAGGCCCGTTATTATAGATTCGTCGCTGATCATAAACCCTTTATTTATAAGCACCTCCAGCGCGGTGATGGCAACGGCGGCGTTCTTTTGCTGGTATGATCCAATCAGATGCAGAAAAAGCCTGTGAAAGCGCCCAAAACCGAATTCCTGACCGTCCAGAGTAGCTTCAAATGTTTTTAACTTTGAAAAATCAGTTTTATATAACCGCGCATGCTTTTTTTTGCATATCTGACTAAATACCGATTCAGCGTCGGGTTCCTGACCGTAAATAACTACGTCCCCGCCCTCCTTGATTATGCCGGCCTTTGCCGAGGCTATCGCGGCTAAGGTGTTTCCAAGGACGCGGGTATGATCAAAACTTATGGCCGTTATTACCGCAACTTCAGGGGTTCGTATGACGTTTGTTGAGTCCAGCTCGCCGCCAAGCCCCACCTCCAGCACTACTATCTGACAGCCTTTACGCCTGTAGTATTCCATAGCAATGGCTGTTATGGTTTCAAATTCGGTTGGGGGATCGTCCATACTATCCGATATGCCCTTTACATACCCGGTAAGCTCAGCCAGCTCATCATCCGCTATCGGGACATTATTAAGCTGGATCCTCTCATTGAACCTGTTAATAAATGGGGATATATAGAGTCCGGTTACATACCCCGCCGCGGCCAGCACGTGCGATATCATTGCAGCTGTGGAACCCTTGCCGTTAGTTCCGGCAACATGGACAAACCTGAGCGAATCCTGAGGATTCCCCATACGGCTCAGAAGGTCTCTGGTCCTGCTTAGTCCAAGCTTGCTTCCGCGTGCGTTGATACCATGAATATATTCCAAAGCTTGCTCGTAATTCATCATTTACTCCTATAGGTTTTTGAACTCCATCATTATATAGCAAAGCCAATAAAAATCAAACAGTTATTATTCGTTTGGTCTATCAGAAAAGATGTGGCAAAGCCGCATTCAAAAGTATGTGAAATCCATATGTGTGTTGAAGTTAAGTGGGCATATATGCTATTATATTGTTATAAATAAACGTTTTACGGAGGAAGCAAAATGCTGGTATTAAAAAATGCAACGGTGCTTACTATGACCAGGCCCGCTTTCACGGGCGACGTAGCTGTTGATGAAGGCAAAATCGTAGCTGTAGGCGAGTCGGTTGAGTTCGACGGTGCTGATTTAATTGACTTAAGCGGTAGGTTCATAATGCCGGGCGTTATAGACGCGCACTCCCACATAGGGATGTTTGAAGACGGTATGGGCGCGGAGGGTTCGGACGGCAACGAGTGCTCAAATCCTGCCACTCCTGAATTGCGCGCGATAGACGGCATCAATCCCTTTGATCCGTGTTTTAGCGAAGCAGTTGCCGCAGGCGTTACAACCGCCGTTACAGGCCCAGGCAGCGCGAACGTGGTTGGAGGAACCTTTGTGGCGCTCAAACTCCATGGCAAAAGCGTTGAGGACATGATAATCAAGCAGCCGGTAGCCATGAAGGCCGCATTTGGCGAGAATCCGAAGCGGGTTTATGGCAGCAAGGGAACGCCAGGAACCAGAATGGCGATAGCGTCCATATTGCGCAAGGCGCTTTCGCAGGCAAAAGAATACGATGAAAAGCTTAAGAGGTCTGAAAGCGACCCAGACAAGAAACCTGAGAGGGATCTGGGAAAGGAAGCTATGCTTCCGGTGATACGCAAGGAAATGCCTTTGAAGATACATGCCCACAGGGCCGATGATATCCTTACGGCAATACGTATATGCAATGAATTTGACGTACGCTTCACGCTTGACCACTGCACAGAGGGCTATATGATCCCCGATTTTCTCAAACAGGCTATGGCTGGAAACTGCGGCGGGGTTATAATCGGGCCGCTGCTTACCGACCGCAGCAAGATAGAGCTTAGGAACCTGAGCTTCAAGGCGCCAAAGGTATTGTACGATGCGGGAATAGAATTTGCTATGATGACGGATCATCCGGTAATACCCCAACAGTACCTTCCCGTATGCGCATCAATATCCGTAAAAGAGGGAATGCCGGAGGATGCCGCGCTTAGGTCCATAACCATCAATGCCGCGCGGATTGCGGGCATAGACGACAGGGTAGGAAGCCTGGAGCCTGGCAAGGACGCAGACATTGCGGTATTTTCAGGGCATCCGCTGGATGTGCGCTCAAGATGCGTTATGTGCATGGTCAGCGGCGTAGTAGCGCACAGCGAACTGTAGCATCAATATGCAGATCCGCGACGAAAAAGCTGCCCTGAGGAGCAGAATACGCAAGCTTCTTAAGGACATGCCCGATAGTGAGCGTAAGGCCCAATCCAGGTCAGCGTGCGAAAGGCTTGTGGGTCTGACGGAATTTCATGATTC
>CAYSKA010000144.1:0-3985 GCA_964431505.1 uncultured Oscillospiraceae bacterium | reverse complement strand
TTGAGCAGGCGAAAAAGACCGTTGCCGTGCTTTGAGACAGCACGTTTTGCCATAGCGTCATTACCGGATTGCTAAACATGATGTATAACCGTTCGGTTGGTACTGTTATAATTGCCGATAATTCAATAACAGGCATGACTGGACATCAGCATAATCCATCGACGGGTTTTGATATACACGGAAATCCCGCTCCGGCGATAAACCTTATAAAGCTGTGCGATTCCATGGGCATAAAGAATGTTACCGTAGTTGACCCTTACGATCTTAAAGAGCTGGAGCGCGTTGTTCGCGAGGAGACGGCGCGGGAGGAACTGAGCGTAATAATCAGCCAAAGGCCCTGCGCGCTTATAGTAAAGCAGCCCGGAATTCCATTTGTATGTGATGAGGAGAAGTGCAGGAATTGCGGAATGTGCATGAAAATAGGCTGCCCTGCGATAAAAAGGACCGGTAAAATCGTGGAAATTGATCCGATACAATGCGTAGGCTGCGGATTATGTTCGACAGTATGTCCATTTGGCGCGCTAAACGCGAAAGGAGAGTAAGACCATGACAGATAATATTGTTATAGTTGGCGTAGGCGGTCAGGGTACGCTTTTAGCAAGCAAGATATTGGGCTATATAGCGCTTGAAAACGGCTGTGACGTACGGGTTAGCGAAGTGCATGGCATGAGCCAGCGCGGCGGAAGCGTTGTAACCTATGTCCGCATAAGCGATGATGAGAAGCTCTATTCCACAATAGTGGAGCAGGGGTGCGCCGATGTCGTGCTTGCTTTTGAAAACCTTGAAGCGCTTCGAGCCCTGCCCTATCTTAAAGACGAGGGAACGATAATAGTAAATACCCAGGAGTTGCTCCCAATGCCCGTGATCACCGGAGCCGCCGAATATCCAGACGACTGCCTTGAAAGGATTAAAAATTGCGGGGCGAATATAATAGAGCTTGACGCAACGGGCATTGCGCACGAGTGCGGAACCTACCGTGCCGCGAACGTGGTGCTTATAGGCGTGCTTGCCAAAAAACTGCCGTTTACGTATGATCAATGGATGAAGGCGATTGAAGCTAATGTCAAGCCAAAATTCATTGAAATAAATAAAGAAGCCTTCAGGCGCGGGTATGAATACTGACTATTTGTATAGCCTGTTTAATGAGGGCCGCTTCACCAACAACGCTAATGCAACCGCAATAGCACCAAGGGGTTTAAAAGGCGTCACCGGCGCCTTTTTTGCCCTGATATAATAAAAAGGCTTTATTTTATGCTAAGAACTTAGAACAGCAGGCCCCAAGCTTATGCTATTGTGTTAGTATTATAATAGATCGCCGTTAATCAGTTTAGTCAGTATAGGAGGAGGCTTATCCATGTATGATTTTGATACCGTTATTGACCGCCGCGGCACCGGAGCCTCGAAATGGGCGATGGCGCCAAAACATATATATGAGGGGGGATACACACCTCTTACAATAGCCGATATGGAGTTTAAGACAGCGCCAGAGATACAGGCAGCGCTGCACAGGGCTGTGGACCATGGAATATACGGTTATACCTACGCGGACAGCGAGTATTTCGAAGCGCTCAAGGAATTCATGCTGAAGCGCCGCGGATGGGAAATAAGGCATGAGTGGTTTGTAACTACACCGGGTGTGATATCCGCGTTGAATATAGCGGTGCGGGCATTTACTGATAGGAGCGATGCTGTAATAATACAGCCGCCCGTCTATCCCCCGTTTAAATCGGTTGTACAGAGAAATGGAAGAACGCTTCTGGAGAACCCCCTGATATATAAAGATGGGTTCTATACAATGGATTATGAAAACCTGGAATTATTATGTAAGAGGGCCGACGCAAAGCTGCTTATACTTTGCAGTCCCCATAATCCGGTTGGCAGGGTATGGACATACGAGGAATTGAAACAGCTCGGGGAGATAACAAAAAGAAATGGGGTTATGGTCCTCAGCGATGAAATACACGGGGAGCTTATACTTAATGGAAACAGGCATATTACGTTTTCAACCATAGATGGTATGATTGAAAACTGCATCATTTGCACTGCAATGAGTAAAACGTTTAATTTAGCCGGAATGTGCTGTTCTAATATATTCATACCTAACGCTGAAGCTATGAACGCTTTTAGACGGAGGATTGAGGAGGAGGGCATCCCAGGGATTCCCGCGCTGTCAAGGTATGCCGCCATAGCAGCGTTCAGAGATGGAGGGGCGTGGCTGGACAAGCTGATCAAATACGTTGAGGAAAATTTTGAGACGTTATATGATTTCATTGACAGGAAACTTCCAATGCTTGACTATATAAGGGCGGAGGGTACTTATCTTGCGTGGATAGATATGAGACGGCTTGGATTGACCATGGAAGAGCAGGAGGACTTAATGCTCAACAAGGCAAACTTAGCCCTGGACGAGGGTTATATATTCGGAGACGGGGGCTCTGGGTTTGAGCGAATCAACCTGGCGCTTCCCAGATCCGGGCTTCTAAGATCGTTGAAGCGGCTCGAAAATGCTGTCTATTCTTTAGCCGTTAAGAGAAAATAGGCAATCCCATATGTTATAATTGATTATAGATATAAATTGGAGGTAAAACCATGAGTGCTAATATAGTATCAATAAATTCGGATCGTCTCGTTATGCAAAGCGTAATGGGAGAAGTTCATCATCCCGCGATGGGTCCAAACCCTTATAGAATAAACACCGCAAACGGCGTGCCGATGGTGCTGCCAGGTACAGGCGGAATAACCTATAATGTTACTATCGGCGATTCCGTATATGCAATGGAGGCTGATCATGTGGAGCCCGGAGTATCAATAAAGGCATCCGATACGAATGAAAACAACGCGCTTAACACGCTTTCATGCATAGGCAACGAAGCGCGGGTAATTTCAGGGGATGCCAAGGGGGCCAAAGGGTTTGTAACAGGCAAGCATGGCGGGATTGAACATGTATTGGTGTATTTTGAGCGTGAAGCACTGGAAAAAATGGCCATAGGCGACAAAATCCTAATAAAAGCGCAGGGCCAGGGTATGAAGCTTATGGGCTTTGAGGATAAGGTTAAGGCGATGAACATAGATCCGGCTCTTTATTACAAACTAAATATAACTTTTGATGACGGAATGCTTAACGTTCCCATCGCGGCCAAGGTTCCCGCTTATCTTATGGGTTCCGGTATAGGCTCAAACAGCGCGTATAGGGGAGATTATGACATAATGACAGCAGACCATGAGGTAATTAAAAACTTTGGTTTGGATAAGCTGCGCTATGGCGATGTCGTAATGCTTGAAAACTGCGATACAACATTTGGCCGCGGGTATCTTACGGGGGCTGCAACAATAGGCGTAGTTGTACACAGCGACTGCATACTTGCCGGACACGGACCTGGGGTTACGACGCTTTTGGCCGCAAAGGAAGCGGTTATCAACGGCGTAATTACTCCAAACGCTAATATTGCCGACTACCTTTTAGGCTAAAACATGGATATAACCTTACTTAACAAAGAACAACGGCGGGCTGTTGAGTGCCTCGACGGCCCGCTGCTAGTATTGGCAGGAGCGGGTTCTGGAAAAACGCGCGTACTGACGTACCGAATAGCAAACCTTATAGACCATGGAGTCCGTCCATGGAATATTTTAGCGCTGACTTTCACAAATAAAGCTGCCCGTGAGATGAGAGAGAGGACCGAGTCGCTTATTGGGGTTTCCGCATCGGACGTATGGTGCGTTACGTTTCATTCCTTTTGCGTGCGGATTTTGCGAATGGATATTGATAAGATGTCCAACGGATATGACCGTAACTTTGTTATATATGATGATGGCGACCAGCTGAGCGTAATTGAGTCCATATTGAAGCGACTGGGCGTTCCGGAGAAGGACTCTCCAAAGCGGTCGATAAAAGAAGCTATAAGCACTGCTAAAAATAAGGGCGTTGATCCGGATACATTTTTTGCTTCCGAATTCCAGGGTGATTTGAAAAGACAGGCATACAGCC
>CAYSKA010000143.1:0-3992 GCA_964431505.1 uncultured Oscillospiraceae bacterium | reverse complement strand
CACTATAGCAATGACCAGTATTGCTGTTATAACTGTTTTAATTGAACGTTTCATTAAAATAAATCCTTCTTCTGCACTCTCTTATTAAAATATGTTATATGTCTGCTTTTTTACTAACTACTTGTTATATAAAAGATACCATATACTTAATATATTGTCAATCCCGTTTACAAATAAAATCCAAGGCCGCGGTGGTTTTCCGGCGGCCTCTTTTTGTGTTGCTTCATCGGATTTTTATGCCTCAGCGCACATTGTGCTGTGCGTTTGCGTCGGATTGCTGCGTAAGCCCTCCCGCGTTTCCCAGCTTAGCGTTTGCTGTGCCAGAAGCGTACGCAGGCTCTGAAAACGTTCCGCGCCTTTCAAGCAGCTTGAGCGCGCCCGTTATCACGCAGTCCATGCTCGATTCAGCTACCATCACCGGCAGGCCGGTGGCGCTTTCCATGCGCGCGCAAAGCCCCTTGAGCAGGGCTCCTCCGCCTGTCAGCACTATGCCTGTATCTATTATGTCACCCGCAAGCTCCGGAGGTGTTTGTGCCAGCGTATCCATAACAGCGCCCACAATCCTGGACGCGGGTTCTTCCATTGCTCCCGCCAGCTCGCACGCCGATATATGGATGGCGTCGGGCAGGCCCGTATCCATTCTACGGCCTTTTATGCGCATGATCATGTCGGGATCGGAAGGCTCAAGCCCCACGGAAAGCTTTACCTGTTCAGCGGTTTTATCGCCTATAGTGATGCCCGTCTTCTGGCGCAGGTAAGCGATTATGGCTTCGTTTATATGGGTCCCGCCCGTCCGCACCGAGTTTGAGGACGCAATTCCGCCAAGCGATATCACGGCCGCGTCCGTTGTGCCGCCCCCTATGTCCACTACCATGGATGCCGCTGGTCCGTATACGGGAAGGTCCGCGCCAACCGCCGCGGCAAGCGATTCCTCGACAACCGTCACGTTACGCGCTCCGGCCGAACGCGCCGCTTCCTCAATGGCGGCCTGCTCAACCTGGGTTATGCATCCAGGCACGCATACCACCACGTTTATGCCAAACAGCCTGGGCTTTTTTCCAAGCGCCTTTTTTATAAATCCTGAAAGCATCACGCAGGCAAGGGATATATCAGAGATTACGCCGTCGCGAAGCGGCTGAACCAGGCTTATCCCGCCTGGAACCCTGGCAGAGACCTCCGGCGCTGAGCTTCCAATGGCTACGACCTCATTTCTTACAGTGTTGGACACCGCAACCACGCTCTTCTCCCTAAGCAGGATCCCCCACCCCTTTCGGGCGATCAGCGTATTAACAGTTCCAAGATCAATGGCAAGATCCTGTGAAAACCGATTTAAAACCGAAATGGCCATGGCAATACCCTCCGTCAGTTGATATATGGGTATTATTCCCATGGTAAAAAACTGGTATACGCCTATTTGTATGTTTTAACAATCTAATTTGGGCGGGCGTTTACGATTGCACGATTGGCCGCTGGCTGTGCGTACTTAGCGCGTTTTTTTGCACCCTGGCTACAAAAAAGGCGCCCAGGGCGCCTTTTTTAAACTCTGATGCTACGGTTAATAGACCTTAATGCGATTATTGCTGTTAATCAGGCTGAGGCACACAGGGGTTAGTCCCTGGCCTTCGTGTCTATCTCACGGCCTATCCTGATTATAAAATCATCCAGCGGCATCGTTCCAAGGTCGCCTTCCCTGCGCGCCCTTACCGCGACAACGCCGTTTTCCACCTCTTTATCCCCTATTATAAGCATATATGGCACCTTTTGCATCTGGGCTTCTCTTATCTTGAAGCCTATTTTCTCGCTGCGCAGGTCGCATTCGGACCTTATCCCGAGGCGTTCCAGGTCGCTGGATATCTTTAACGCGGCGTCGTGCGTGCGGTCCGTCATGGCAAGCACCTTTACCTGCACCGGCGCCAGCCACACGGGGAAGGCTCCTGCATACTTTTCTATCAATAGCGCGAGCGTGCGCTCGTAGCATCCGATGGACGTACGGTGTATGACGTAAGGATATTTTTTGGTTCCGTCTGAGTCAACATACGTCATGCCAAACCGCTCGGCAAGCTGGAAGTCTATCTGAATCGTAATAAGGGTATCCTCCTTGCCGTGAACGTTTTTGATCTGTATGTCGAGCTTTGGACCGTAGAACGCCGCCTCTCCATCCGCCTCCTCAAAGTCCACGTTAAGGTCTTTGAGGATACTGCGCATCATATTCTGGGTGGCTGCCCAGCTCTCCTTGCTGCCGATATATTTCTCACTGTCGTTTTCGTCCCATTTTGAAAAGCGATACGTCACGTCCTCATCAAGGCCCAGGGTCTTTAGCATAAACGCAGCCAGGTCCAAACAGCCCTTGAATTCGTCCTCAACCTGATCCGGCCTGCAGGCCAGATGGCCCTCGGATATCGTAAACTGTCTCAGCCTTATAAGCCCGTGCATCTCGCCGGACGACTCGTTCCTGAACAGGGTTGAGGTTTCATTGTACCGCATTGGAAGGTCGCGGTAAGAGCGGGACTTGTTGAGGTAAGCCATGAACTGGAACGGGCAGGTCATCGGCCTCAGCGCAAGCGCTTCGTTTTCCTCATCGTCCGGATCTCCCATAACGAACATGCCGTCGCGGTAATGATACCAGTGGCCTGATATCTTGTACAGGTCGCTTTTTGCCATAAACGGCGTTTTGGTCAGCATATAGCCGCGCCGCTGTTCCTCATCCTCAACAAAGCGCTGCAAAAGCTGTATCACCTTTGCGCCCTTAGGGAGGAGTATCGGAAGCCCCTGGCCTATCATATCCACCGTGGTAAACAGCTCCAGCTCCCTTCCCAGCCTGTTATGGTCCCGCTTTTTTGCCTCTTCGCGCTTTTCAATGTATTCATCAAGCTCGGATTTTTTCTCAAACGCCGTTCCATATATGCGCTTGAGCATCTTATTCTTCTCGCTTCCGCGCCAGTAGGCCCCCGCAACGCTCAGAAGCTTTATGTGCTTAACCCTGCCCGTGCTCTCCACATGCGGCCCTGCGCACAGGTCTACAAACTCGCCCTGCCTGTAAAAGCTTATTTGGGCGCCGTCCGGAAGGTCCTCGATAAGCTCTACCTTGTAGGGTTCATCCATCTCCTTCATCAGGGCTACAGCATCGTTTCTTGGCAACTCAAACCTTTCTATATCAAGGTTCTGCTGGCTTATAACCGCCATCTCCTTTTCGATGCTGGACAGGTCTTCAGGCGAAAAGCTCTGCTCGGTGTCAAAGTCGTAATAGAATCCGTCGTCAATCGCAGGCCCTATCGCCAGCTTTACGTCAGGGAACAGCCTCTTGACAGCCTGAGCTAGCATATGCGCCGCCGTATGCCTGTAGGTCCAGCGCCCTCCGGCGTCTGAAAAGGACAGCAGTTTAAGCGAATGATCGCCCGCAATCGGCTGAGACGCGTCGAAAAGGCCTCCGTCAAGTTCGGCCGCAATGGTCGATTTCCTAAGCCTCTGGCCAATGCTTGCCGCTACGTCAAGCGCGCTAACCCCATCCTCATACTGGCGCACCGATCCGTCGGGAAATGTGATATTCATATGTTAACCTCCAATTTTTATTATAGCGTCAAGGCCAGGCTGGATTGCATAAAAAAACCCGACCCCTGGCTAACGCAAGGGACGGGACAAACCCGCGGTTCCACCCTAATTGGCCTTAACGGCAACCGTATCGGTCTTATTGCCACCGGCCCACTCGACAAGCCTGTAACGGGGCTTATACGCCGCAGTCGCGGGACGGTGCGCTCTTATGAGAACATGCTATAGGCGATTGCAGCGGTGTCGCCCCTCTCTGGCGGATTATAAAATCCTTCTAGTAAAATTCTCAAAGCAAAACCCGTTCATCCTGCGGATACGCTATGCACTAGATTATATTCAACCCCGGCCTTTTTGTCAACATAACCTCTGCAGTATTATTCACATATATAAATAAAGCGGACAGCAAACCCGCCCGCCTCAGTTCAGCCCACATGCCGCCGGGCTTA
>CAYSKA010000142.1:0-4020 GCA_964431505.1 uncultured Oscillospiraceae bacterium | reverse complement strand
GTGTTGGCCCTATGGGGTTGGGAGGGGCAACGACGGCGCTGGCTGTTCATGCCGAAGCCATACATACTCATATAGCAGGTCTTCCGGTAGCCGTAAATTTACAATGCCATGCATGCAGGCATGCGGAAAGGACGCTATAGGTGCATAAAAAAAACGTAACGCTCCCATTACAAGCTGGCAGCGATGGAATGACCTCCCTGCGTTGCGGAGAGCCCGTTTATCTTTCCGGTTATATATACTCGGCGCGCGATGCCGCCCACGCAAGATTTAAAGAGCTGTTGGAGTCTGGAGACAGGCTTCCCATGGGCATGCCCGCATGCATATACTATGCCGGTCCATGTCCGGCAGCGCCCGGAGAAATTATTGGGCCATGCGGCCCTACTACTTCCAGCCGAATGGACCCATATACGCCAGTGTTAATTGACTACGGCCTTACGGCAATGATAGGAAAGGGCCCCCGCTCGGCCGAAGTCAAGCAGGCTATGAAAGGAAAGGCCATTTACTTTGCAGCCACCGGAGGCGCGGGCCTTCTGATAGCAAGCTGTATACGCAGCGTTGAGGTTATAGCGTTTCCCGAACTGGGGGCCGAGGCCGTAAGGCTGATGCGAATAGAAGATATGCCGGCAATAGTGGCAATAGACTATGACGGCCGCGACCTGTATAATATAAACCGTGATTAACGGGCGGCTCAGCCTGCCAGCGGGCAATAAAGTAAATACGTTAATTGGCCTTGTTAAATAAATTAAAGGAGCAAATTAGAGATGGCAACTTGTGCGATAACCGGAGTAAACTGGGGCGATGAAGGGAAAGGAAGAATGGTGGACCTGATCGCCGAGGACTATGATATAGTAGTACGATATCAGGGAGGAAGCAACGCGGGACATACAATAGTAAACGAGCATGGGAAGTTTGCCCTAAACCTCATACCTTCGGGAATTTTCAGAAGTGGCGTTGTTAATGTCCTTGGGAACGGAATGGTGATAGATCCCGAACACCTCATAGGCGAAATAGATGGCCTGCGAAGGGCCGGAATCGAAATAAGCCCAGAAAACCTAATGATCAGCGACCGTGCTGTGGTGGTATTCCCCTTTCATAAGGAGCTTGACTCGCTTGAGGAAGGGCGCCTTGGCGATGCTAAGTTTGGATCTACAAAGCGCGGGATAGCCCCATCCTATGGAGATAAATATCAAAAGAAGGCCATACTTATGGGCGAACTTCTTATGCCCGAAAAGCTCCAATCCCGATTAAGGGGTATACTGGACTGGAAAAACCTGATGATAGAAGGGGTATACGGCGCAAAACCATACTCACTCGCGTCAATGATGGATTGGCTTGAAGACATGTGTAAAAAAATAGGCGGCCATATATGCGATACGGGAGCGTTTCTTCGCAGAGAACACGCGGAGGGAAGGAACATAATGTTTGAGTCCCAGCTTGGCGCGCTGCGCGATATAGACTTTGGCATTTACCCGTATACCTCATCATCGTCGCCAATAGCGGCTTACGCCCCTATTGGCGCTGGGATGCCTGGCGTTAACGTTGAGCGCGTTGTAGGAGTGGCAAAAGCGTATTCTACATGCGTGGGTGAAGGACCGTTTGTTGCGGAATGGTTTGGAGCTGAGGCTGACGAGCTGCGGCGGCATGGCTTTGAATACGGGGCTGCAACGGGCAGGCCGCGCAGGGTCGGACCGCTTGATATGGTGGCGACACGGTATGGCGCCCAGATGCAGGCAGCCACTGAAATAGTACTGACTAAGCTGGACGTCATTTCGTATATGAAGGATATACCGGTCTGTATCGAATATGAGCTTAACGGGAACAGAATATCCGATTTTCCTTTTCCCATGCTGCTCAACGACTGCAAGCCTATATTTACAACGCTTCCTGGCTGGGGCGAAGACATAAGCGGAATCCGCCGTTTTGAGGATCTCCCCAAGGCAGCGCGCGATTATGTGCTGTACATAGAAAAAGGCATAGGAAAACCGGTTTCCTATGTTTCTGTTGGCCCTAAACGCGATGAAATAATAGTACGCTGATAGTCGCTTCAACTTTACGATAAGGAGAATTGCAAATGAAGAAGGAAATGTATGAAAGCCCCCTCTGTTCGCGCTACTCATCAGAGTACATGCTCAACCTTTTTTCTCCCGATACGAGATATCGCACATGGAGGAGGCTTTGGACAGCGCTGGCGCGCGCGGAGCATCAGCTGGGATTGCCGGTTACCGCCGAACAGGTCGCGGAGCTTGAAAAGCATGTTAACGATATAATAGATTATGACGCTGTAGCAAAGAAGGAAAAGGAAATACGCCATGACGTAATGGCCCACATATATGCTTATGGGCTTGAGTGCGAAAAGGCAAGAGGAATAATCCACCTAGGGGCCACCAGCTGCTATGTAACAGACAACGCGGACCTTATAATCTACCGCGACGCGCTTTTGCATATCCGCAGGGAGCTTGTGGCGGTTATCGCGCGCCTGTCCGAGTTTGCCAACATGCATAAGAGCGTGCCCACCCTTGGATATACCCATTTCCAGCCCGCGCAGCTCGTTACGGTTGGGAAGCGCGCCTGTCTATGGATACAGGACCTTGTGCTTGACGTAGAGGAGCTGGACGCCGTAATGGAAAGCTTCAGATTTCTCGGATGCCGCGGAACAACCGGAACTGAGGCAAGCTTTTTAAGCCTATTTGAAGGCGATGGAGCTAAAGTGGATGAACTCAACCGCCAGATAGCGGCTGAATTCGGATTTGACCGTATATTCGGCGTTTCCGGCCAGACCTATCCGCGCAAGTTTGACAGCAGGATCTTAAACGTTTTAAGCTCCATAGCCCAGAGCGCGTATCGCTTTGCCAACGACATGCGGCTGTTGCAGCATCTCAGACAGATTGAGGAACCCTTTGAGCCGGATCAGGTCGGCTCGTCCGCTATGGCGTATAAACGCAACCCTATGCGCTGCGAACGTATTTGCTCGCTTGCCCGATACGTCATGTCGAATGCGGTAAACGCGCCGATGACCGCATCAACCCAATGGTTTGAGAGAACGCTTGACGACTCCGCAAACAGAAGGATAGCCCTTCCGGAAGGTTTTCTTGCCACAGACGCTGTTTTACGGCTTATGAGAAACGTTACAACCGGCCTCGTCGTAAATAAAAAGGTTATTGAAAGAGCAGTAAATGAATATCTCCCGTTTATCGCTACCGAAAACCTATTGATGAGCGCTGTTAAGAAGGGCGGGGACAGGCAGTCCCTGCATGAGGTGATACGGAAAAATTCGATGGATGCCGCAGCCCGTATGAAGGAAGGCGAGCCGTGCGATTTGCTGGATAGGCTTGCTAATGATGAAGAGTTCAGCCTTACGCGGGAGGAGATAGAGGCCACGCTTGAACCAAAAGCTTTTATAGGCCGCTGCCCTGAACAGGTGGAAATGTTTCTTAAGGATTGCAGCAGGGTGTGCCCGTCGGATGGGATGCTTGATCTGGGTGAAGACTCAATTAATGTATAGCGTTAACTATTAAAAGCATTCGGCCGGCGTATGCCGGCCTTTATCCTTGGCCGCCATTTTAGGAGGTTATATAATGAAAATGGAGTACGGTGAGATTTTGATCCGTACTGCGAAGGATGCCGACGCTGAAATGCTATGTAAATGGTGGAACGATTATGGTATTATGACCCATGCGGGGTTTTCAATGGCCTTTCAATTTCCATGGATAAAGTAATGGTGCTTATTAAACAACGTAGCGGCAATATCTGGCTTATACATCGAAATTAATGATACACACATCGGCGAGATGTGTTATTTCATTAATAGCAACACAACTGCAGACATAGGTATAAAGATATGTGAAGCTGGCCGGCGGGAAAGAGGTTATGGCTCGCTTTGTCTGAAATTCTTATATATTATTTGTTTTATAAAATAGGCATTTGCAAAAATTTTGTTAGTACAAATGCTAAAAATAGTAAGGCTCCGCATGTATACGAAAAGATAGGATTTCGAAACACTGGCGCCTTAAGTTTCTGAGC
>CAYSKA010000141.1:0-4035 GCA_964431505.1 uncultured Oscillospiraceae bacterium | reverse complement strand
TTTTTGGAGTTCTTAGAACCTTTTTTGCAAAAAAGGTTCTAAGCCGCCGGAGGCAGCGGAAAAACTCAAAAAACGGAGCTGTCCGTTTTTTGAACCGCCTATGGCGGTATTACAGCTCAATCTTAGTCCATTTAGCGCTTCTGAAGCGGATGAAATTGAGCACAAGCCTCATAAACTGGTCTGAAAACAGGCCTAGCCACAGCCCGACAAGCCCAAGGCCGCACGGATAGCACAAAAACCATGAGAACACGGTCCTTATAACGCCTATGCATATGAACGACGACACGGCTACAAACTTGGAATCCCCCGCGCCGCGCAGGCAGCCCGAAATCACCACCTGCGACGTCTGAGCCAGGCTTGTAACCGCGATAATGTACACGATCTGGGAGCCGAGCGCGACGACGTCCGGGTCGTTGTTGAACAGCAGTATAAGGTCGCGCCTGAAGATCACAAACATGGCAGCCAGCACAACGCCCATTATCAGCGCGCACCGCTGGCCGGTTTTTCCATAGATTATCGAAAGGTCCGGCCGCTTCATGCCCAGGCCCTGGCCTACAAGCGCGGTGGAGGCCACGCCAAGGCCGTCGCCAAAGGCAAACGACATGTTTATCAGGTTCATGCATATCTGGTGCGTGGCGAACTGAATAGTCCCAAGCTTTGCAACCAGAAGGGCAAACACGAAAAACCCCATGCGCATAAACAGCTGTTCAACCAGGGCCGAGCTTCCAACCTTTGTTATGCCGCCCACGGTGCGCCTGTCAAACTTCCAGCTCCTGTCCATGATGATTGAAAGCCTGGTGGAAGTATGCCTCGTTATTGATATCAGCGCTATTGCAAACATCACTACCGACGAGCAGGCCGTGGCCACGGCTGCGCCCCGCACGCCCAGCCTGGGGAATATCCATATGCCGTTTATGAGCAGATAGTTTAGCGCTACGTTTACCAGGTTGGCCGAAACATTGGTAACCATGGATATGCGCGTGTTACCAAAACCCCTTTGCGCCGCGTTCATGGTCATAGCGCAGCAGTTGAAAACATTGGTGGTCAGGATGATTCGAAAATACGCCGCCGCGTCAACGATAAAATCATCCCCCGCGCCGGCAAGCCTGAGCAGCGGCTCGGTAAATATAAGCCCGATTGCCGTCATCACGGCGGACAGCGTCAGGCTGACTATAAGCGCCTGCTTCAGACACCGGTTCGCCCCCTTTACGTCGCCTTCGCCCTTTCGGCGCGCTACAATCGCGGTAACGCCCACGTTAAGGGTTATTATCACGGCCAGAAGGATAAACTTTGGCTGCGTCGTAATGCCCACAGCTGATATCGCGGCAGGTCCGAGCTGACCCACCATCATAGTATCCACTGATGAAACAAGCGCGACAAGCACGGATTCAAGCGCCGATGGCCAGGCCATCTTCAGGCATGTTCCATATGCTTCCCGCGCCGAGGGCAGGCTGCCCTGTATGTGCTGCTTTTTCACCATATACTCCGGCCAAAACAGCCGTTTTATGGGATTCATGCTAGTTCGTCTCCTGATCTTTGGCGCCTTGCCGTCTTTGATTCTATTCGAACCATAGCACATTATGCGATATATTGCAATCGTGTAAAACGCACCGGCTTGCCCCTTTGCTTGGTTCAGTCAGTTTTACCGCCATCTTACCGCGCATAATATTGCTCATACCCTTTAAAATATCCGCATAAGCGGCGCAGGTATAATACTTTTAGCAATACGCCGGCAGATTATGAAAATTATAAGGGATTGCCGCCGCGCATAAACGGGCCGCCAAGCGCATGATAATAACGATAACAAGCCGGCTTCTCAAAGGAGGGGAACACATGGAAATAACTGAGAAAATAACGGTTAATATCAACGGCGTGGACCTTGGATACATAGACCTTTTGGTAAACGGGGGCTATTACTCAAACAGAGCCGAATTCGTCAAAACAGCCGTAAAAAACCAGGTAAGGCTGCATGAAGGGCAAACACAAAAGCTGATCAGCCAAAAGGAAAGGCAGGGCCTTCAAACCTTTATAGGAATATTCAGGCTTTCAAAAAAGGACTTGGAGAGCGCGGTGAGTGAAAAAAGAAAGCTGAATATAGCCTGCATAGGCATGCTTGTAATCTCAGACGACGTAACGCCGGAGCTTTTCGGCCTGGCAGTGGAATCCATAAGTGTCTACGGAGTAAGCAGATGCCCTTCAAAAATTAAAGAACAGCTGAAGGAAAAGGGCTTTTTGGACTAAACATCAAAATTTTTCAGCCTCCCGGTGTATATAAAAATTCGCGCTTCAAAAATGCGCGTACCCTTCGCCATATACCGGACACGCTGCGGCTATGGCATACTCCGGCGGCTTTAACCAGAGGTTTGTTAGCATAAATTGACGCATATGCCCATATAAAGCAAAAAGAGCCGAAATCTATACTTATGGCTCTTTTGTATTTGTTGATAATAAACGGCTACTGCTTCATGCGCTGCATAAGATCCTCTATTACCTTGTCCATCTCAGGGTCCTGCTTGCGCTCGGACGCTATCTTGTCGCATGCGTACATAACGGTGGAATAATGCTTGCCTCCAAACTGCACGCCGATATCGGGAAACGACAGCTCGGTCATTATGCGGCACAGGTACATCGCCAGCTGGCGGGGCACCGCAATGGCCGCGTCGCGGCGCTTTGCGCTTAAATCGTCAACCTTTACCCCGTAAAAATCAGCAACGCTGCGCTTTATATCCATCGGCGTTATCTTTTTCTTGACAAATGCCGGAATCACGTCCTTGAGCGCCCTCTCGGTAAGCGTCAGGGTTATAGGCTGCTCGTTGAGCTTAGCGTAGGCGATTATGCGGTTGAGCGAACCCTCCAGCTCGCGGATATTGGAGCTTATCTTTTCAGCGATAAAGGCCAGCACGTTGTCGTCTACATGTATCTCCTCCTGCATGGCCTTGCGCTTGAGTATTGCAATCCTGGTTTCAAAATCCGGAGGCTGTATATCCGCGATCAGGCCCCATTCAAAGCGCGTGCGCAGCCGCTCCTCAAGCATTGGGATTTCCCTGGGATGCTTGTCGGATGTGATTATTATCTGCTTGTTTGCATCCTTAAGCGAATTGAACGTGTGGAAAAATTCGCTCTGGGTGCTCTCCTTGTTGGCTATGAACTGGATATCGTCGATCATCAATACATCGACGTTGCGGTACTTTTTTCTAAATCTGGCGCATACCTGCACGCTGTTGCGGTTGTCCTGTATCGACTGGATCAGCTCGTTTGTAAACGTTTCGCTGGTGGTGTACATTACCTTTGCCTTTGAGTTGAATTCCAGTATCCTGTGGCCTATGGCATGCATAAGATGCGTTTTGCCAAGCCCAACGCCGCCATAGATGAACAGGGGGTTGTAAGCTGCCGCAGGGTTTTCGGCAACCGCCTTTGCAGCCGCGTACGCGAACCTGTTCGACTCGCCGATTACAAACGTATCAAATGTATACTTTGAATTATGAGAGAAAAAACCGCTTGGGTAGGCGGCGGTGTTTATATCGATTTCCGCTTCATAGTCGGACCTCTGCGATTCATCGATCAAAAGCACGGACAGCTCCCTGCCCGTTACTTCGTTGAGCGCGCTTGAAATGGATGCGATATATACGTTGGTAAGGGTTGATTTCTGCAATTCGCTCGATGTCTGTAAAATAAATACGTCGTCTATCAGCGCCACAGGCTGCAGGTCTATAAACCATGAGGAAAAACTGATATCGGTTATATTAGGCCTCATCCTCTTTAAAGCCCTGTCCCATATCGCCTGCGCACTTTCCATCAAATCCTTACTCTCCCTCAGGTATTCAGCCATACCCTTTTTTGTCAAAAGCTGGATGCGTGCAGACACGCATCCATACTGTATAAATGTTTTTATAATAATAGCAAAATCCACATTGGAATACAAGGGCGTTAATCGGGCGGAAATCATCTTTTTTGCCGCCATGCCCGATTATTCATGCCTTTGAACTGTTTGCGGCTTAAAAAAAACACTATATACTATGGGGCTTTTGCCCCATA
>CAYSKA010000140.1:0-4087 GCA_964431505.1 uncultured Oscillospiraceae bacterium | reverse complement strand
GAATCAAATATCCGGGTTCCAGTATAATTTTGTTCCATATCTACTTTGGTGTAGCGAAGAAGAGAATATCAAAAGAATGGATACAGATAATCGAAGCGCAAAACGCATTGAAAGAACAATTAATCAATCAAGAGAATCCTTTGAGCACATTCAATATCAAAAAATAGATATTACCCAGATGACTGCCTGCCAAGCTGCCAAAGCGATTATTTGTGATGCAAGGTTATAAGTAAACCCGCTCATAGTTAAATAGCAGGGTTCTAAAGCAGAGCGTGTTTCCGCGAGCGCCCTGCTTTATGAAAGAACATCATATCCAAATAAATCACCTTATTTGCCCTTATACCGTTTTATATTGCTGAAAGAGATATGGGCATCATTTGGGCGCTAAAGCGTCAAACCTTATGGCAATTTCAAGGGATGTGATGTGTCCAAAAATCAGTGATCATGCGGTTTCTCAGAGTTTTGGATTCTTGACGCTTCAAAATAAAATACTATTTTAAAAGGATCTTTACAATCATACTGGACTTGGCGCCAATGTCATCTTATAATTGATTGTTACCAGTAAACGCAGGAGGAATTATGGGAAATATCGTTGAAGTAATCGGTCTAAAAAAGAGCTATGGCAGCGTTATGGCGGTAAAAGGCATCGACTTTTCTGTGGATAGGGGAACTTTGTTTGCTTTTCTTGGTCCCAACGGCGCCGGAAAGTCGACCACAATTGATATGGTTTGTACGCTGCTTGCCCCTGACTCTGGCAAAGTCGTTATTGACGGCTGCATGCTTGGCAAGGACGACGCGGCCATTAGGGATATAATCGGCGTTGTGTTTCAGGACCATGTCCTGGATCCGCTCCTTACAGTGCGTGAAAATCTGCTTACAAGAGCGCGCTTTTACGATATAACCGGAAGCAGGGCAAAAGAGGCGGCGAATGCAGCCGCCAAGGCGGCGGGGGCAATGGAATTCGCAGACCGGCGGTATGGCAAGCTTTCCGGAGGTCAGAAACGCCGCGCCGATATCGCCAGGGCGCTTGTCAACACGCCAAAAATTCTGTTTTTAGATGAGCCTACCACAGGCCTTGATCCAAAGACCAAAGGAGACGTATGGCGCACAATTACGGAGTTGCAGCGTGAGACCGGCATGACCGTATTCCTTACTACTCATTATATGGAAGAAGCCGCCGCCGCCGATTATATTACCATAATCGATAACGGTGAAATAGCTGTCCACGGCACCCCATATGAACTTGAGAAACGCTACAGCACAGATATAATGCGCCTGAAGCCAAAGGACAGGAAAAGTTTAATCTCATACCTTCAATCTCACGGTATCGAATATAAGGAGAAAAACGGTATCCTTTCCTTGGACATGGACGACTCATTATCAGCTATTCCACTGCTGAATTCCATCGCCGCTACTATAGATGGGTTTGAGGTAGTCCATGGTACTATGGAGGACGTTTTCATTCGAGTAACCGGCAAGGAGGCTCAAGACAATGCTTAATCTTACACAAAGAAACCTTAAGATGTTTTTCCGGCAGAAATCAGCCGTGTTCTTCTCCCTGCTCGGGGTTGTCATTATAATAGCGCTTTACCTGCTGTTTTTAGGTGATGTATGGCGGACAAACTTTCGCGATATCCCGGGAGCCGGCTTTCTTATGGACAGCTGGATAATGGCTGGAACGCTTGCGGCTACAGCTATTACGACAACGCTGGGCGCGTTTGGAACGATGGTAAGCGATATTGAAACCGGAGTGATAAGGGATTTTAAATCAGCGCCGCTGAAGCGTTACCAGATAGCTGGCGGATACTTGGCTTCGGCCTACATAATAGGGCTTATAATGAGCCTGGCGGCCCTGGTTCTTGCAGAGGCCTATATACTGATAGGCGGCGGCGAACTTCTTTCCTTTGGCGCCATGATTAAGGTTCTGGGCGTGCTTCTTGTCTCCGTTATGGCCTCAAGCTCAATGACGTTTTTCCTGGTCAGCTTTTTTACCAACAGCAATGCCTTCGGTACCGCCTGCACCGTTATTGGAACGATGATAGGTTTTCTTACGGGGGTTTATCTTCCTGTAGGTACGCTTCCTTCAGCGATGCAATGGGTGATAAAGCTATTTCCGGTTTCCCATTCGGCCGTGCTCTTTAGGCAGATATTCCTTGAGGAGCCCATTCGGCAGAGCTTTTCCGGAGCTCCCGTGACTGTGGTTTCGGAATTCAACGAGCTTATGGGGGGTACGTTCAGCTATGGAGACTATACTATGACCCCCGCCGTCCATCTAATCATTCTGGTTTTGGTATCGGCACTGTTCTTTGCGCTTGCAGTGCTAAACCTTTCCCGCAAAAGTACTGACGGCAATATACGGTGATGCAGGCGCCTGGTCTTTGAGGGGGTGTGCGCACTCAAATGACAAGAGCTTTTGCACTGGGCGCCCTTGTCATATCCATTGACCAGCTTCTCAATAAAATAGGAGGGCTACCCTTAAACGGCATCCCAACCGACGATTAAAGCTGGCGCTCAAAACAGCCGTATTCGGAATGTTTTCCTATTTCAGCTCCGCTTAAATGCGCTAGTTATATTTGAGTTGTGGGCAGAGCTAATGGAAATTGGTTATTTATCTCTATTACAGGTTTGGTCCGCTATAATTTGGGCTGCTGCCAGTTACCTAAGCGCTTCTACGCCGGTATTCTATCCCTAAAGCCGAATATTTAAGCAAACCAAAAAGCCTGTCGGCAATATAGGTTGACAGGCTTTTCTGTTCAATATATTCTTCGGCATAAAACCATTATATATTGCCCGTTTGGATTGCATACGACAGGGTGACCGCTATTCCATTTACTGAGGGTTTGCTTTATGGGATTCCTTTCGCCCGATGTACATCGCATGCTCAGCATATCCCAGAAACTCCTCCCTCTCACACAGCTTCTCCGCAATATCAAGCCATTTGTCAACAACCTCGCGCGGCTGCGTCAGGAAACTTTCTTCGCAGGGAGCCATTATGCCCTCCTGCCCAAATAGGTTGAGCTTTTCGAGGGGAAAACGCTCCATAAATGGCATTATTCCCTTCTGGTTTATGAAAAACGCCTTTGTAAATCCATCGCCGCCATATGAAGCTCCTTTTATCACGCTGTCAATAAACGGGCCTTCAGCCTCGCCCAGTATCATCTCCGGCTTATACTTCATCGAGTAAATCATGCCGGAAAAAATCAGTATAAAGGAAACATACAGGTTGCCGCCTTCCTTTAAAAGCGCCAGCGCCGAGTTTATAGCCCTGATCCTGTCCCGCTCGTCCAGCAGGTGATACATGGGACCCATTATAAAGACATGGTCAAACGAACCGCTTATCAGCCTGTCAGCTTCCCTTGCATCGCCTACTACTCCGTCAAGCCCCACGTTGAACTCCTCCGCCTTTTTTAAAGCGAAGTTCACATTCGAGCTTGAAAGGTCAAGGAGCGTAACGCCGCAGCCCTTGCCGGCAAAGTAAAGCGAGTATCTGCCCGGGCCGCCGCCTATGTCCAATATGCTATCCCCAGGTTTTATATACCTGTTCATCATTCTCACCGTTAGTTCAAACTCAAACGGATGCTCTCCTAGGCGGTTCCACTCCATCAGCACATCGCTGTCATAATAATCCCTTACAATATCTATATGGTCTTCCACTTTTATGTCTCCTTTGTCGGCGTGCCTGGACTGCAGACACTGTAAGTAATATAAATTGATAGGGCACTGCGTACATGCCCTACCTTGAATTTTCATCATATTTTTGTCCGGCTATATATGCCGGAAATTTGTTTTTGGAGGCACCACCCGGAATCGAACCGGGGATGGCGATTTTGCAGACCGCTGCCTTACCGCTTGGCTATGGTGCCATATCAATCCCATTATATGCCCCTATAAAGCCCAGGATGCATATTTAGTATTTTTTATTCCATATCCGTTTAAAAAATGGAGCGGGAGACGGGGCTCGAACCCGCCACCTCCGCCTTGGCAAGGCGGCGCTCTACCAAATGAGCTACTCCCGCAATGGTGCCTCAGAGTGGACTTGAACCACCGACACAGGGATTTTCAGTCCCTTGCTCTACCAACTGAGCTA
>CAYSKA010000139.1:0-4108 GCA_964431505.1 uncultured Oscillospiraceae bacterium | reverse complement strand
AATCATCGTTGAGAATATAATGCTGTATTACCAATTTGTCTGAAATTGAATCACATTATCACAAACTTCCCTCTTAGTTGGAATTGTATGCGTCAGCTTGACCCGTCTCCTTTGAGAGCGTCAACGCCCCGAACCTGGGATTCGTTGTCAACGCCCCCTATGGATATTTTAACCCAATATTCATAATTTCATCAAAGCCGGTGATGGGCTTTGCAACCGCATAGATCATCTATGGGTCGTATTCGCGGCTTCCCTTCATTCCATGAAACACATCCAGTCTGGCCAATGACAGCCGTTCAAATGCTTCGGAAACTCAGGAGTTTTCAAGTATAATTAAAGCACATGCGTTTGTGCCATGTACTTCCGCTTAAGCCCATTTTAATATGTCGGCATATATGATATGATTGTATGAATTAAATTTAAGGAGCCGAATCCTTATGAAAAAACGTCTGGATATATACTTTTTTGGAGATATGGGGGAATACGATAGCCTGAGCCCAGCCTACGTATGCTCCATGCCCTTTGCCGGAGAGATTTTATACCTGATAGCCGCGCATAAGCCCTGTTCAGTCTCCACCCTGGATATTTCAAAATCCCTAAGCGCTGATCCTGACACGGTTGCCAGCACGGCCAGTGCGCTTGTTTCCATAAACGCTGTCGAATGCGAGGGCGATACGTACCGTATCCGTTTTCCCGTGTTCTTGAAAGAGGACATTGCGGGGCTTAAATCCGCGCTGAAGGAAACCTGTGAATTCATTGGAGAAGCTGTACAAGGGCTGAAAAACAGCATTATAAGCGTTATTTCCGCCCTTAAATGCTATCCTTTGTTTGGGGCGGACAGGGTATTATACCATATCATATGCGATTCGGTGTTCGATGGGCTGGCGTTCGGCTTTTTCGAAGAGCGGGATTTATTTTGCTGCTCAAAGCCGCAGCCTGGGAACCGCGACTATATAATGATTGGCTATGAGGATTGTGACGAGGCAAGAGAAAACAGCCGCAAGCTGCTGTGCAGCAGCAACAATTATACGTGCGGCAGAGTCAGATATAACAGTTTTGGCGACTCAGACGGATATAGAAAGGATATCTTCAGGCTAGCCCGCATATATGAAGGCAAACGGGATATGCTTGAAGGGATCCTTTGTAACGCCACCCTTTCAAGGTCAATACTTGACGCTGGGCTCGAAAACGTATTGCCGGCCTGCTCCGAACTTTTAATAGACCTGATTGAAAACAATGGTAATGTGCGGGACCGCTTTGACAGCGTAGAATATGCGCTGCTCAAGGAGATTGGATATATCGGCGGCACTAAGGAGCGCCCTGCTATAAGCGTTCCTGTATTTTATGAAGCCGAACGCCCGATAATTAAAACCGTATCCGATATGGTTCTTAACGATATATATCCGGAAATAAGCGGCGCCTTTCAATCCTTCTATTTACGGGAACGGGATTTTTCAGCCGTAAGGCATGGCGTTGATATGAAAGAGCTGGGAAACGAACTTTGGCATCAAATATTCGGCTTTGCAAACGAATACCTCACAGTTAGGAAAACCGTTCAGCCTCCTGCGTTTAAGGCCGGATGCGGCAGATACCTGCAGAGCTGCGAGATTTTAACATGATATTTATTATAATCCACGCACCCACATGGGGTGCGACGGAGGCCGCGGACAGTAAGGACAGACACACGTCAGATTTCAATCCACGCACCCGCATGCGGGTGCGTGGATACTATTTGCTGTGTTGTATTATGGTTGATCGGCTATTTCAATCGGCACACCTTGGTTTTTAAGCCCCAGCATTGATATGGATATCAATGACTATAAAAAAGCTATTGCCGCCTGGGCAAAAAATGCGCGGAGCGTTTTCTCCTTACGGCGCAAGCCCGAACAAGCTAATGAAGCCAGGCGTTACGGCCTTAGCTTTTCCAGAGGGACTAAACCCGCCGCTGCGCTGAACCGCTCTGAATAAAAGTGCCGTATATCCAGCGCAACACCCCTTTTAAGAGGCCATTAAGCGTATGAAACCCGCCTATGCGGTCCTCTCCGTCTCCGAACCTTTTTGAGCCATTCTCCTCATCAGCCGCCTGAATGAAACCAGGAAGGTAACCGTGGTTACGCATACAGCCGTAAAGTCCGCAATCGGCTCGGCCAGAAACACGCCCATAACCTTATTCGAAACAAACGCTGGAAGTATGAATATAAGCGGAATAAGCAGGATCACCTTTCGAAGGAGTGCCAGGAATACGGAGGCTTTCGCATTGCCAAGCGCGATAAAGGTCTGCTGGCACGCTATCTGGGCTCCAAACAGCAGCGAGGACGCCATATATATCCGTAAAGCTCGCACGCTGTACTCAATTAGCCTAGGATCGTTTGTAAACATGGAGACAAAGACCCTGGGTGCAAACATGCTTACCGACCACAGTGCCGTGGAATAAACGAGACAGGATAAAAGCAGGATCCTGAAGGCCTTTTTTACCCGCTCAGCTTTCATAGCGCCGTAGTTAAAGCTTATTATGGGCTGTGCGCCCTGGGTAAGCCCCTGAAGGGGCAGCATTGAAAACTGCATTATGCTAGCCAGTATGGTCATGGAACCAACTGCTATGTCGCCGCCATATTTGAGCAGGGACGAGTTGAAGCAAACGGATAAGATGCTCTCGGTAAACTGCATTATGAACGGCGAGACGCCCAGCGCAAGGCACGGCAGCATTATTCCGGCGCATAGCCTCAGGCTTTCCTTTCGTATTCTCAAAAGGCTTTTTTTTGAAGTTAAAAATTTAACCACCCATGCCGCTGAAACCGCCTGCGAGATTATCGTTGCCAGTGCGGCGCCCCTCACGCCCATGTCAAACACGAATATAAATACCGGATCAAGTATTATGTTGCACACAGCGCCTATGAGTACGGTAAACATGCTTGTCTTTGCATAGCCCTGAGCGGAAATGAACGCGTTGAGGCCAAGGGAAAGCTGAACGAACACGGTGCCTACAGCGTATATCTGCATATAGTCCCACGCATAGCCTATGGTATTGCTGCTGGCGCCGAAAACCATTAGTATCTGCCTGCCGAAGATAAGGAAAACAGCCGTGAGAATGGCGGCCATAATTAAAAGCATCGTTGTACAGTTTCCCAGCACCCTTTCAGCCTGCCCATTGTCCTTGCGCCCCATCATTATCGACGCCCTGGGCGCGCCTCCCATGCTAACAAGCGCGGCAAACGCCGAAATTGCCATTATAGCCGGCATGGTAACGCCTACTCCTGTCAGCGCATCGGTGCCGGTTACTGGTATATGCCCTATGTACATTCGGTCTACAATATTGTAAAGAACATTTATCAGCTGTGCGGTTATTGCAGGAAGCGCTAGCCTGAAAAGGAGCCTCCCAACGCTTTGATTCCCCAGATCCGTTTCATTACGCTTCAAAATAACCTCCTTGAACCTTAACCTATTACGCAAGCCTTGCCGCAGATGCGGCGTGACATTGCCCCGTCTATACGATAAGCCCTCCGTTTTGTATATGGCTTCCTTAAAAGACTGTGCGCCTTTCAAAAGCAAATTACCTTGAATTTTATTCCTATTTCTATGCTATGTCAAGCTCATAATAAAAGCTCAGCGCCGCAGTTGTAATAAAAGCTCAGCGCCGCAGTTGAAGCAGCCGCATACCGCTAAACCAATAAACCAAGTATTGGATTATACGTGCAAAAACACCTGGCTTGACGCATAAACAGGCCGCCATGCCTGGGTTTATTGACACGTTTTTATCGTTAACAGTAAAATCCTGATTCAGCGCTGCCCGTACTTTATATTCGGTCCCCGCGGCGCCTTTATGCAAATACAACAAGGGACGGCACGTGCCGCCCGCTTGCTGCCTTTTGAAGATATGCTCATCTGTATACCTTGTATGCTAGAATATTCCCCATTAGTAAGTTAAATACGAACCTATATTCAATGACCCTATAATATCGAATAATCTCCGTATTAATATGTTCATAACCGCTAGAGTTACCGTACTGGTTGGAAGCTGTCAATCCTTAAGTATAACATTGTGACAAAAGCTGCTTTGCCATTGATTATAAGGGAAAAGACACACTTCAGATAAATATTTTACAAACAA
>CAYSKA010000138.1:0-4117 GCA_964431505.1 uncultured Oscillospiraceae bacterium | reverse complement strand
GAACAAATGTCATAATAACATAAATGGTGTGAAAGGATAATAAGGTCTAGGTTATATGGAGAAGGAAAAGGCACTTGAAGCCGCGCTGGCGCAAATTGAAAAGCAATTCGGCAAAGGGTCTATAATGAAACTTGGCGACGCTGCAGCCCGAATAAATGTATCCACAATTCCAACCGGCTGTATCGAATTGGATTACGCCTTGGGTGTTGGAGGCGTTCCAAAGGGGCGTATTGTTGAAATATATGGGCCTGAATCTTCAGGCAAAACCACGATTGCCTTGCATATAATCGCCGAGGCTCAGAAATCCGGCGGGACGGCAGCGTTCATCGATGCTGAACATGCCCTTGACCCAATATATGCGGGCAACCTTGGCGTTAACGTAAATGAGTTGTTTATCTCCCAGCCGGATACGGGTGAGCAGGCGCTCGATATTGTCGAAATGCTCGTAAGGAGCGGAGCAATGGATGTTGTCGTTGTTGACTCAGTGGCTGCGCTCGTGCCGAAAGCCGAACTTGAGGGGGATATGGGCGACTCCCATGTAGGACTTTTGGCCAGGCTCATGTCTCAGGCGTTGAGAAAGCTGACAGGTATAATCGGCAAGACGAATACAATATTGGTTTTTATCAACCAGCTAAGAGAAAAGGTAGGCGTAATGTACGGCAACCCTGAAACAACAACGGGCGGCCGTGCACTGAAGTATCATGCATCGGTAAGGCTGGACGTGCGTAAAGTGGATACAATCAAAAATGGAAACGAGCTAGTTGGTAACCGTACGCGAATAAAGGTCGTTAAAAACAAGGTAGCGCCACCATTTAGAATCGCCGAATTTGATATCATCTATGGGGAAGGGATTTCAAAGGAAGGCTCTCTTTTGGATCTAGCCGTTAACAAAAAGATAATATCTAAGACAGGAGCATGGTATTCATATGGGGATATGAGGCTGGCACAGGGGCGCGACAATGCCAGACTGTTTTTAAAGGATAATGCCGAGTTATGCGCTGAGATTGAGAGAAAGGTTAGGGATGCGCTAAGCGAAGAGGCAGTATCGGATCGGAAATGAGGTTTTATCAACAAATATATAATACGACTATGAGGGCGCGATGTAGTCGCGTCCTTGACTTTTATTTTCAATAGCGGTACACTTAACATGAGTGAATATGCTAGTATGTAGTATGTACATAATGCGAATTATGGAGTTGATCGTACATGCGGGCTAAAAACCCTCAGACTTTATATAGATTGACGGAGGTGTAGATTACCTTTGAACTGGCTGGATATTTTCATACCGGTTATCACAGGTGCGATTGCGCTTGTCGCCGGAGCAACAGGCGGATATTACTATAGACGCAATATAGCGGAGACGAAGATAGGAAAGACCGAGGACGCCGTAAAAAAGCTGATTGAGGATGCTCAAAAGCGAGCGGAGACATTAAAAAAGGAGAAGATACTGGAAGCTAAGGAGGAAGTTTACCGCATAAAAAGCGAAACCGAGCGTGAAAACCGTGATCGCAGAAATGAACTGCAACGGCTTGAGCGCAGGCTCCAACAGAGGGAAGAGCTGCTGGATAATAAGTACACAAGCATCGAAGTGCGGGAAGAAGGCCTGAATAAAAAGCTGAAGGATGCAAGTGAGCTTGAAGCTAACATAAAAGAGCTTCATGAAAAGCAGAGGCAGGAGCTGGAGCGTATATCGTCCATGACCAGAGAAGAGGCTAAGGACGTAATCATGGAGTCGGTTGAGCGGGAGGCCAGGCATGACGCGGCTGTTTTGTTGCGTGAAATCGAGTCTAAGACCAAGGATGAGGCAGATAAGCGGTCGCGCAATATAATAACTCTGGCAATACAAAGATGCGCGGCTGACCATGTGGCTGAGACAACGGTATCCGTTGTACCGTTGCCCAGCGATGAGATGAAGGGCCGAATTATTGGACGCGAGGGTAGAAATATACGTACATTGGAAACAGCTACAGGCGTAGACCTAATAATCGACGACACTCCAGAGGCTGTTATCCTATCAGGGTTTGATCCGGTTAGGAGGGAAGTGGCACGTATAGCTCTTGAAAAGCTAATTCTTGATGGACGAATTCATCCTGCGCGCATTGAAGAGATGGTTGAAAAGGCCAGGAAGGAAGTAGACGTTAAGATACGGGAGGCTGGCGAACAAGCTATATTTGAGGTTGGAGTTCATGGGCTGCACCACGAGTTGATAAAACTCCTTGGACGGCTGAGATATCGCACAAGCTACGGCCAGAATGTACTCAAGCATTCCATAGAGGTAGCCCATCTGGCCGGAATAATGGCAGCGGAAATTGGCGCCAACGTGCCTTTAGCAAAGAGGGCAGGCCTTCTGCACGACATAGGAAAGGCTCTTGATCACGAAATTGAAGGTCCTCATATCCAGATAGGAGCGGACATAGCAAAGAAATATCGTGAAAACAATCAGGTAGTACACGCGATTATGGCGCATCACGGCGACATTGAAGCAACCACTATAGAGGCTGTGCTTGTACAGGCTGCCGATGCAATTTCTGCCGCCAGGCCTGGCGCAAGACGCGAGACGTTGGAGAATTACATCAAGCGCCTTGAAAAGCTTGAGGATATTGCGAACTCATTCGAAGGTGTGGATAAATCATTCGCCATACAGGCCGGACGCGAGGTAAGAATCCTGGTTAAGCCTGAAAATGTTAATGACGCAGATACCATCATTATGGCTAAAGAAATAGCAAAGCGCATTGAATCCGAGCTGGACTATCCCGGTCAGATTAAGGTCAATGTAATTAGGGAAACCAGGGCTGTTGAGTTTGCAAAATGATGTTAAGCATTAATACTAATATAAGTTAACGAAAACAGGTAGACTTAACTGTCTGCCTGTTTTCGTTCCACATTCATAATAAAATGATGCCTTTTGGTTTAGGACATAGCGTGGATGTATAGAATTAAACAGGCGATCAATAATGGGAGGAAAAACATATGCAGCTTCCGGTAGCAGATGCGCACTGCGACTTTTTATATGGTATGGTAAACAGGGGATATTCCATCGATTCCCTAACAGGTGAGCAGACGGTATATTCGCCTTATCTTTACAAGGGCGGTGTTGCGCTTCAGTTCTTTGCAGCATGGATTGACAGCAAGCTAAGGGTTCCTTATCTGCAGCAATGCATGGACATGATAGATGCATATTATAGAATGCTGGACGAACACCATGATACGTTTTGTCCGTTAAGCAATCAATTCGATCCCTCTTGTGGCAAGATAGCGACTGTATTGACGATAGAGGGGGGGGAGGCTATAGAGGGCTGCCTCTCCAATCTGAGACTTTTCCATAGGCTTGGCGTGCGAGCTATGTCGCTTACCTGGAATGAATCCAATGCTCTGGCGCATCCCGCAATGAGCAGGCGCAACAGGGGGTTGACTGCCCTTGGACGTAACGTTATTGAGGAGATGGATAGGCTAGGCATGGCCATAGACCTCGCACACCTGAGCGATGCCGGTATTGACGATATCCTTGAGATAACCGATAGTGCGGTATTCGCGTCCCATTCAAATTCTAGGGAGGTTTATCCACACCCAAGATCCTTGAAGGACGATCATATTAGGGAAATTGCTAGACGCGGCGGGGTAGTGGGAATTAATTTTTATCATGAACAGCTTACTGGCAAATATCCCGCTTCATCCGAAGATATAGTACGCCATATAGACCATGTGGCTGGTATTGGAGGCATAAAAAGCGTATGCATTGGTTCAGACTTTGATGGGATGGGACGCTATCCTGCAGACTTAAACAATCCATCTCAGATTCAGGTGTTATTAGAGCGCCTTTTTAGGATGGGATATGCGGAAGCTGATATCCGTGCGATTGCCTATGATAATCTTTATGATTACATTATTAAGTTTTGCTGATGATACAGGCAATCGCAGATACAACCTGTCAACTCCTATCTGCGTCAGGATTACCGCCTTCATCTTCATCGCGAAGCTTTATAATGTTCGCTGCCATGCGCTTGCGGTCCTCAGCAACTGTAGCATAGTGTCTCTGGGTTGTATTTACGTCCTTATGTCCCAACACCTCTGCAACAAGATAGATATCTCCAGTCTCATTATAAAGCATGGTTCCATA
>CAYSKA010000137.1:0-4120 GCA_964431505.1 uncultured Oscillospiraceae bacterium | reverse complement strand
CAATTCTTTTTTGATTGCTAACATGCAGGAACTGCGAAACCTGTAAAATTATTTGACAATAATATGAATGTTTGTTTGCAATTCATTTATTCAATTATTACAGCCTGCTTATACATTAAATGATATTGCCTAACAGTACATAAAGTTGTTAAATAATAGTGTAAATATAAATAGGAAAGGAAACCACGCAAATGACGGACATAGACGCGCTATTCAGTCTTCACAGAAACAGCAGATGCAGTCTGATCAATGTAGAAAATGAAATCGTCAAAGAAACCGTTAGAACTATATGCAGGTTAGCCGACACCGAAAGAGTCGGGGCATCGAAATCAAAGCCCTACCCGTCAGGCTCGGACTCCTATATTAAATTAATCCCTTAAAAGTGCAATTTTAAGTTGGCGTGGGGATTTTTGGCTTTAGCAAAACGCCCTTTAAAACCCCATTGCGGCACAGCGGCCGCTTAGAGAAAAAGCATATTAGCATTATGCGCAAAAGCGCCTTGAGTTGCATACCGCGCACGTATCGATTTACAGTATAAATGCCTGCAGGGTCTTCCCATTGTCACACAAACACCATTAGCTTTGGGCCTTGCGCGTCAAGCTGGTGAACCCTCAATTTCAAGCCAGAGCCGACAAAAAAGGCTCGTGACGGTCCTTCCTCTCCCTTGCGGCAGGTTTATAGCAGCTGTTTGCCGTGCCTGTCCATGACGGAAGAGTTTGCTAAACAAGTAGTTGATGTGAGTAAAGCTTCAGCTATAACCGCTCCATCATACAAAGCTCGTGGCGGGCTTCCGGCCGTATCGTGATTTTGCGCTGTTAAATGCAAGTGCCTGAATTGACTTGCGTACTGCTGTCTGCGCTTTAGCCACATACAAGCTTATGCGCCCATGTCAATCGGCTGTGAATACGTTCATCCGGTCCGCCGGATATATCCTGAAACAGACCACGCCTTTCACATCCTCAGCTTCCACTATCGCGTGCTCCGCGTCGAACACCGCAAGCGTCCTGTTGTCACACAGCATGAAATAGCTGTCAGCAGGCACTGTTAGCATATCCATTTCGCCGTAAAAATCCACGACATAGGTGTATTCGTCCAGCCATTGACCATTGACATATACATTGCCGTCCTGAATCTGCACCGTTTCACCCGCAAACGCTATGATGCGGCCCAGCCGCATGCTGCCGTGGGTATCCAAAAACGCCGCCGCATCCCCGCGCACCGGCTTTGATTTATATTTTGAAAGCCTGTCTATAATCACTATGTCGCCCTCGCGCAGCATTGGGGACATGCCGTCGTCGGCAACCCTCAGCGGATACAGTATTAGAAACAGCGCCGCTGCCGCCGCCGCGCCGATTATGAACGTTACGACTATATCAAGCGCCCTGTGCAGGCGGTTTTTCCTGATGTTGAGCTCTCTCCTGGAATTAGCGGTTTCCATCTCCATCAAAATAGCTCTCCGATCATGAATTCAGGCTGCACGCATGGCTTAACGGCCATATCACATCCACAACGCGCCCAACGATGCGCTCATACGGGATGGGGCCTACAGTGCTGTCGCGGCTGTCCTTGCTGTTGTTGCGGTTGTCGCCCATTACAAACACGTGTCCCTCTGGCACCAGCACCGGCTGCATTTTTCTTTTTATCACTCCGTCAAAATACGCGCTCTCGTCAAGCGGCTCGCCGTTTATGTGCACTATTCCGCGTTCAACGTACACCGTTTCCCCCGGCAGGGCGATTACGCGCTTTACGCAGCTTTGTACATAGCCCGGATAATAGCATATCACTATATCGCCCCGCTCCGGAGGGTGTGACATGTACGTAAGCTTTTCGACAAACATATGGCTCTTGTCATAAAGGGTAGGATACATCGACTCGCCGTCCACTATCGTCGGCTCCGCAATCAGCAGGCGCGCCGACAGCACGATTATTATGACCAAAAGTATGCTCATCGCGAATTCGAGGTTTGAAAACCGCTTGTACCCCTTTTCCTTGGCGTGGGACTTGTCTGCGGCGGACCTGAGCCTCTTCAGCTCGCGTGCCGAAACAGCGTTATTCTTCTGCATGTAAGTATATCCTTTCTTTGGCCGGCATTGCGGACATAACCGCGCGCGTTAGTCCAATGTTACGCTGCGCGCCTGCGAAAACGGCCAAATCACGCTCTCCACTCGGCCGGAAACCCTCTCCAGCGGGATTGTTCCTACTTTTCTGTGGCGGCTGTCAAGGCTGCCGTTTTTAGCCCTGTTGTCGCCCATAACAAACACATGGCCGTCAGGAACGGTCACGGGCGGCATATCCCCGTACGTAGCCTGGTGAAGGTATTCGCCCTCGTCAAGGGGGCGTCCGTTAATATGTACGTATCCATCCTGTATCGACACCGTTTCCCCGGCAAGCCCGATTACGCGCTTTACGCAGTACTGAAAATAGTCCGGGTAATGGCAGATAACTATATCGCCCCGCTGGGGACTGCTGAACAGGTATGTTATCTTCTCCACGAGTATGCGCTCGCCGTTCCTGAGAGTGGGCGTCATTGAGCCGCCGTCAACAAGCGTTGGCTCGGCCAAGAACAACCTGAGCGCCGCGGCAATGATGGCAACCAGCGCAAGGCTCAATACAAACGCCCTGTTGGACGCCCTCCTGTAGCCTTTATCCCTGAGGTGCAGCTTATCTGCGGCCTTTATCAGGCATCGCAGTTCGCCGCCCTCAGGCTTTACGGCGGTTGGGATGTATTCGGGCCGCATCTGTTCAGTTCCTTTCTTCAGGTTTCAGCTTCTTTTTGGCTGCGCGGACAAAATCCGCCCTGTCCATCATCACTATGCGTCCGCATTGGCCGCACTTTATCTTTATGTCCGCGCCTGTGCGTATTATTGTCCAGGTGTTGCTGCCGCAGGCGTGCGGCTTTCGCATCATCACGCGGTCGCCAAGCTCGAATTCGGTCAGCATGCGCCTTCCCTTTCATTCACATTATGCATCACTACCACCTTATTGTATGGTATCTCCACGCCCTCGCGCTCAAACCTTTCTTTAATGCGGCGGCTCAGCTCCCTTTCAGCAGCCCAGTGCTCAAGCGGCTTTACGTTTACCACCAGCCTGAGCTTTACGCCCGACTCGCCAAGCGCGATCACGCCCGGAACCGCCGGGTCCCACGCCTTCCCGTCCGACTGAGCCGCGAATTCGGCCCCTATCTCCAAAAGGAGCCTGGACGCCTCCGCAATGTCAGCCTCGTAGGCTATGTTAACGTCAACTACAGCAAGGTAGTCTGCCCTTGAATAATTGGTTATCGTACCGATATCCCCGTTTGGAATCATATGCAGCTCACCCCTGTAGCCCTTTATCGTAATCGTTCTGAGAGCTATGCTGGAAACCGTGCCGCTTACGTCGCCTATGGTTACATAATCCCCGACCTCCACCTGGTCTTCAAACAGCATGAAAACGCCAGTTGCCATATCCTTTACCAGGCTTTGCGCGCCTATGCTAAGCACAAGCCCGCCCACGCCCGCAGCGGCCAGCATGGAATTCATGGCGCTGGTAAGGCCCAGCTCGCCGATGGCTATGGCGATCGCCAGGAAATAGATAACGTATTTGCTTAGGCTGATTATTATGGAATTCGCGGTTTCCATCCGCTTCTGCTTTGCCTGATCCACGTTTTTCGACCGGAGCCTGGTAAGCGTAAGTATGGAATGCCGCACCACCACTATAAGTATCCTGGCAACCGCGAAAATTACGACAAGATTTATTGCTACGAGTACGAATGCAGGCACATAATTTGTCACATCCGGCCAAAAGGATTCGATTATAGCCATGGGCATTGCAGTCGGTTTTCTCCTTAATCTATTTATCTAGATATTATAGCACGCTGAATTAAAGTTTGGAAACGGCATTACATTTATACCGCGTTAGATTCAGACAATTTTCGACTAATCGCCTGTTGCCTCCCACTTTGCCTAAATGTCCCGCAACAGGCGGCATTCTGCCCTTTCTACCTGTTTGGCACAGTCCTGGCTTCCCATACGCATGCAAAGATGTGACACAAATGTTTACAAAAATTTTTCAATTTAGCTAATTACACTGCCTCCGGCGGCTTAGAACCTATTACCGCCATAGGCGGTTCAAAAAACGGATT
>CAYSKA010000136.1:0-4124 GCA_964431505.1 uncultured Oscillospiraceae bacterium | reverse complement strand
TTTTAAATAATGAAAGCGTTCAAGAATTTAATTGTATTTTTACTCGTCTCACTTTTTCTCATTACGTCGGCGGGATGCAAAGGCGGCGAAGCTTCTGGCAAGGGTTCAGAAACGCATGGGAATTATACCGACGAAATGAAGATACCCTATTCGGTTGACCTATCAAAAGAGGATGGTGCGGACCATGTGGAGCGTGAGGGTGACCACAAGGATTCGTCTTACTTTTCGCGACTGGATTTTTACAATATGGAGTCCACGGACACGCTTACAATAATTCCTAAGTTTAAAACCATGCAGCAGACCAGCGAATGGTCGTGTGGGGTTGTGGCGGCGCTTATGGTGATGCAGCACTATGGCAAGCTGGGAGACGAAACAGAGGAATCATTGGCGTTGTACCGTTCAAACGGCCTTGCGGCTGAGGGAACCTCTCTTAGGCAGGCGCTGGACGTATTTGATAAGGCCGGCGGGTTTAATACCTACAGCACCTTTGACTGTGCTGAGAATGTCTACGAAGTGTTTACTCTTGATTATATAATCAGCTCATTAAAGGAAAACAAGCCTATAATGGTCGCTTGGAACGATTGGGGCGGGCACTGGCAAGTCATCATTGGATATGATACGATGGGAACCGAAACGACCCAGGACGACGTTATAATAGTGGCGGATCCTTATGATACTACAGACCACAACCAGGATGGTTATGGAGTGTACGGCGCTGAGAGATTCCTCTATAATTTTACTATGTACGATTTCTTTGAGGAAGAGGAGCTCAACGATATGCTCTTTATCTTAGCGACGCCCGAATAACAAACGGTTTTAGCACAGTCCAAAATAATTGCGCATGAAGATATAACGGCGTAATGCATATTGCGCCGTCTTTATATTGCTATCAAAACATTGGAATTTAGTTAGAAAAACAATGTTTGTAAAACATTTTACCAAAAGTTTTCCTTAAAATAATGAATCTGGATTGATTATTGGGGCATGTCGATATATAATTACTTGTTAGTCAAATAAAATGGCTTAAACTCAAGACAAGCATGGAGGTAGCTTTAATGGTAAAAAAGTATGTTTACCTATTCAACGAAGGAAATGCCAGCATGCGCAACCTTCTGGGAGGAAAAGGCGCTAACTTGGCGGAGATGACGTCTCTGGGTCTGCCGGTTCCATACGGATTCACCGTAACCACGGAAGCCTGCATAAAGTATTACGAAGATGGCGAGACGGTTGCTCCTGAAATAATTGACCAGATATTTGATGCGCTTGAAAATACGGAGGCAGCCGCAGGCAAGCGTTTTGGCGATGCTGAGACCCCGTTTTTGGTATCAGTCCGTTCAGGGGCCAGGGCATCCATGCCGGGCATGATGGATACTATACTTAATCTTGGACTCAACGACGAGACGATTGTAGGATTAGCAAGATTAACCGGAAACGAGCGCTTTGCATTTGACAGCTATCGCAGATTCATCCAGATGTTTTCCGATGTTGTTATGGGCATTGAAAAGAAAAAATTTGATGATATCCTGGACAGTCAAAAACGCAAGAACAACTGCATACTTGACACGGATCTTACCGCGGACAACTTGAAAGAAATAGTATCGCTTTATAAAGCTCTATATCTCAAGGAAAAGGGAGAGGAATTCCCTCAGGATCCCAAGGCGCAGCTTTTGGAGGCTGTGAAAGCTGTATTCAGAAGCTGGAATAACTTCCGTGCCATTACATATCGCCGGCTGAACGATATCCCATCATCATGGGGTACGGCGGTAAATGTGCAGACCATGGTGTTTGGCAACATGGGCAACGATTGCGGGACAGGCGTAGCGTTTACCCGCAACCCTTCCACAGGCGAGAAGAAGCTGTACGGCGAATACCTTATGAATGCGCAGGGCGAGGATGTAGTTGCAGGGATCCGCACACCCGCACATATAGATGAGCTGGCAAACGCTATGCCCGACGTCTATAGCCGGTTCGTTGAGATAGCAAACATTCTTGAAAAGCATTACCGCGATATGCAGGATCTGGAGTTTACAATAGAGCGCGGCAAGCTGTTTATGCTTCAGACAAGAAACGGAAAGCGCACGGCGGCCGCTGCGCTGCAGATAGCCGTTGACCTTGTAAATGAGGGCATGTTGACAAAAGAAGAGGCGCTTCTCAAAATAGAACCTAAGAACCTTGACTCGCTCCTCCATCCGACCTTTGATCTGGAGGTGCTCAAAAATGCTAAAGCAATAGCAAAGGGCCTGCCTGCATCGCCCGGCGCGGCCTGCGGACATATCTACTTTACCGCTGAAGAGGCCGCTGAGGCGGGAAACAAGGGAGAGCAGGTAATACTTGTCAGGCTGGAGACCAGTCCAGAGGATATAGAGGGCATGAATATAGCTCAGGGAATACTAACAGCACGCGGAGGGATGACGTCTCACGCCGCGGTAGTTGCACGCGGAATGGGTACATGCTGTGTTGCAGGCTGCTCTGAGATAGCGATAAATGAAGAAGCAAAGACGGTTACAGCGGTTGATGGCACTGTACTTAAGGAAGGCGACTGGATTTCGCTGGACGGATCAACCGGAAATGTGTACGGGGAGAAAATTTCGACCATTGCCGCCGAGCTTTCAGACAATTTTGAAACGATTATGGAATGGGCAGACTCAATTCGAAGGCTGAAGGTGCGTACCAATGCGGATAATCCAAAGGATTCCGCTGTTGCGGTACAGTTTGGCGCTGAGGGTATAGGACTTTGCCGCACTGAGCACATGTTCTTTGAAGAGCACAGGATTCCCGCTGTACGCGAGATGATAGTTGCCTCAGACGTTGAGTCGCGCAAACGCGCGCTTGATAAGCTGTTGCCAATGCAAAGAAGCGACTTTAAGGGCATATACCTTGCAATGGGCGAACGTCCCGTTACAATCAGGCTGCTCGACCCGCCGCTCCACGAGTTCCTGCCCCAGAAGGAGGAGGATATACGCGCACTGGCGTCCGAGATGGGCCTTACGTTCGAGCAGCTTACAGCTACGGTGGAGAACCTCCACGAGTTTAACCCGATGATGGGACATCGCGGGTGCAGGCTTGCCATCACATATCCAGAGATTGCCGAGATGCAGACGCGTGCGATAATCGAGGCTGCTATTGAGGTTAACCAGGAGGCAGGGCTCAACGTTGTGCCGGAGATAATGGTCCCACTGGTAGGCGACGCTAAAGAGCTTAAATACGTGAAAGGGTACATCGACGAAACCGCTAAGAAGGTAATGCAGGAGCGCGGTGTAGAAATTCCGTATATGGTGGGCACGATGATTGAAATTCCCCGTGCCGCTCTTACAGCAGACGAGGTAGCCGCGTATGCGGAGTTCTTCTCCTTTGGCACGAACGACCTTTCACAAATGACGTTTGGATTTAGCCGCGACGACGCCGGCAAGTTCCTTAACGACTATTATAGCAAAAAGATCTTTGAAAGCGATCCGTTCGCCCGTCTCGACCAGGATGGCGTTGGAAAGCTTATGAAGATAGCTGTAGAGCTCGGAAGAAAGACGAGGCCAAACATAAAGCTGGGTATTTGCGGAGAGCACGGCGGCGACCCGTCGAGCGTTGAATTCTGCCATAACCTTGGCCTTGATTATGTAAGCTGTTCGCCGTTCCGTGTGCCGATTGCAAGGCTTGCGGCTGCACAGGCTGCTATTAAGCAAGGCTAGGCTATCGTCCCGCTTGCGGGAAACTGAATAGACTTATCATATGTATGGTGAGGGCACTCGCTGTCCCCACCATATTTTTTATTGATTAAAGCCCCTAAAATGTTTTATAAGCTCTTATAAGTATTCCAAAAAGCAGCTTAAATCAAGGCTTTCCCCGTATCTTCTTATTTCTCGTCATATCTCCTTACAGGAAAGTCGGGTACCCATTTGGGCACTGCAGGCGTTATGTAAGACATGGTCTTACTGCCACAGCCAGTTCCCCTCATTCCCGATTTGATACCGCAACTTTTGGAAGAGCAAGCATAGGAAGCGTGGCTACACTTCCGTATTTTATTTTGCAAGGCAGTTGAAATTTTTATAATATCAAAGTAAAATGAAACATATCATATGTAATTATTATAAAACTGTAAGTAGAATGAATGATAAATCAGAGGGTGTAAA
>CAYSKA010000135.1:0-4232 GCA_964431505.1 uncultured Oscillospiraceae bacterium | reverse complement strand
AGTCATACTGGGAGCCATCCGGTATCAGATTTATAACCTCCGGCTCCAATATATAGATGCCCGTATTTGCCAAATCGCTGAATACTTCGCTAAGTTGGGGTTTCTCAAGGAATCTGGTAATATGTCCTTGGCCATCCATTATGGCAACCCCATACTCCAATGGAAGCGCGACCTGCTTTAATACTATCGTGGCTGCCGCTCCCACACTTTTATGTCTTGCAATGGCTTTGCCCAAATCTATATCTGTTATAGCGTCGCCGCTTATTACAAGCACGCTGTCCCTGTAATTCCCCAGCGCCATTTTCACGCTTCCCGCTGTCCCCAAAGGGCTTTCCTCAACCGAACAGGAGATCTTTACGTTCTTATCCTTACCCTCCCCCAGATGATCCTTAATTGCGTTGGGCAGATAGTGAAGCGTAACCGAAATATCCTCTATACCATGTCGCTTTAAAAGTTCCACACAATAATCTATTACGGGTTTATTTAGCAACGGCACCATCGGCTTTGGCATGGTACAAGTAATCGGGCGAAGCCTGCTGCCCTCGCCGCCCGCCATAATGACAGCTTTCAAGAAAACACCACCTCTCAAAATGATAACGGTATTATTGTGTTCATCTTTTGACAAAAGTAATACCGTGATTTTCTTTTTATTGCCTTGAAAGTTAATGTTGGTTTCGAAATATGTATGCATAATGGATGGACATTTAGGAGTCAAATACCAATATATTTCCAGCCGTTAAACCGAAGCGTAAAGGCGTGATGCCATAATTAATAAATGCGAATTGGTCTACTATACACCCCCGCATGTTCTGGACGCGTTATAGCTATGGATATGAGTTAACGTAAAAAGAAAACAACGGGCCTCTGAGTCAAGCTCAAAGGCCCGTTTTCCCTTATCATTTACAAATAGCTAACCTATCCATCGGAAATAGGCGTTGTTGTCAATAGTACAATAATACTTTTTGTCGTTTCCCCAATCTGTGCCAAGTGAAGCTGCCCTGAAAAACACAACGTCGCTTGGCAGGGTGCTTCCGCTGCCGTTAAGGACCTCTCTTGCCGCTTTCAGCGCGTTGTTGCAGGGCGTAGTTCCCGGAATACTGTCAACTACAGTGAACTGGTTGTTTTGATAAATCACCCCTCTTATCGTATCCGGAAAATGTATATGGCTCAACCTGTTAAGCACCACGCTTACCACCGCTTTATAGCCCTTCAGGCTGCCGCCCCTGTTTTCTAATTGCGTAAGCTGAGCTGCCAGGTATACCTCTTTTTCAGTGAATCGGTCAGGATTAGTTGTAGGCTTAGGTGCGTTTGTAGGTTTTGGCCTTTGTGTAGGCGTGGGTTTTGGCGGGTCGCCCAGAGCTATAAAATCCTTATGCATGAACCCCTTTTTCGATTCGATTTTAACTCTGTACCATTCCCCGTATTCCCCATCGACCACAGCCTTTTGGTTTAACAGGTAGTTTCCAATTATGTCAAATGACAAATCCGGACCTTCCCTCATATTGATTCCGTTACCCTTTACATACGCCGCAAGCGGCCGCATATCCTCAACAATATATTCCGGAGTGGGAGTAGGTTCTGGCTCAGGGATTGGCGTGTTTAGGGCAACGGAGTCCGGCCCCGCGCTGTAAACAGGGAATGCGCTTGACTCTAACTGCACATCTGGCGTCGGTTCAGACTCCAGCGGCTGTATAGTAGGCTCCGGCGTTAGAAGCTCCACCTCAATGGTGGCAGGCTCCCTTTGCGCAGCGCTACAGCCCGCTATTAGCAAGCAGACCGTTATCAGCGCTATTGCAGCTTTTAATTCGTGTTGCATAGTAAAATCCTTTTAATTAGATAATGAACTTTTTAAGATCCCCTTCATTATCCGTATATTTCAACCGCTCGTTAACATAGCTTTCATCAATGACCACTTCAACAAGCGGATGATTGCCATTCGCATTAAATGAAATATCATCTAACAGATGTTCCATAACGGTGTGCAGGCGTCTCGCGCCAATATTCTCCGTCGTCTCATTTACAGTATATGCATGTCTGGCTATCCCTGTTAATGCATCGTCTGTAAAGCTTAACGCCACGCTGTCCGCCTCAAGAAGAGCGGTATATTGCTTTATAACCGAATTCTCAGGCTGTGTAAGTATACGCTTAAAATCATCTGCCGATAGTGGAGATAGCTCCACCTTTATCGGAAAACGTCCCTGCAGCTCCGGTATCATGTCGGATATTTTCGATACATGAAACGCACCTGCGGCAATAAACAAAATATGATCTGTTTTTACCGAACCATATTTTGTTGAGACAGTACTGCCCTCTACTATCGGAAGTATGTCCCGCTGCACGCCTTCGCGCGAAACATCCGGCCCTGACGCGGAATGCGTTCCGATAATCTTGTCTATTTCATCAATAAATATTATACCATCCTGCTCAGCTTTTTCTACTGCTTCGCGTATAACTTCATCCATATCGATCAGTTTATCGGATTCCTCCTGGGTTATAATTCGGCGCGCCTCTTTCACCGTCAGCTTTCGCAGCTTTTTTCGCCTTGGTATAATCCCGTCAAACATCTCGTTGAGGTTTATATCCACGCCAATGGCGTACATTGCATCGTTTTGAGGCAAGGCCTGGTCTACCTCTATCTCTACAATATCCTCTTCTCTAAGGCCCGCCCTTAGCTCCTCTGTTACGGCTTCACGCTTTGAATTTAACTTGGCCTGCTCTTCACCCTCACCTTCTGGCGCTCCCTCAGGCTCATTGGTGCCAGCCGAAAGCAACATCTGCAAGGGGTTTCTAACGGGTGCCCTGCGCTCGGTCTTTGAGTGGGTTAAAAGGTCGATAATCCTCTGCTCTGCAGACGCATCTGCCAAAACCCTGATCTCGTCCTGCTTGCGCTGCTTGCATAGCCTTATTGAGGCCTCTACCAAGTCCCTTATCATTGAATCAACGTCGCGTCCGACATATCCCACCTCGGTAAACTTGGTGGCCTCAACCTTAACTAGCGGCGCATCCACAAGCTTCGCCAGTCTGCGCGCTATCTCCGTTTTTCCAACGCCGGTTGGGCCTACCATTATTATATTTTTCGGCGTTATATCCTCACGAAGCTCGGCTGAGAGCCTGCTGCGCCTGTATCGGTTCCTCAGAGCTATTGCCACGGCGCGTTTCGCGCTATCCTGCCCAACTATATACCTGTCCAGAGCATCTACAATTTCTTTAGGGGTCAGCATACTCAAACCTCCTCAACAGTGATGTTGTTGTTCGTATAAACGCAGATCTCTGATGCTATGGCTATGGATTTCGTCGCAATTTCCCTAGCGCTCAGTTCCGTATTCTGTTTTAATGCCTTTGCCGCCGCAAGAGCGTACATTCCTCCGGAGCCTATCGTAGCGATATCATCGTCCGGATCTATAACCTCGCCTGTTCCGGAGATTATGAGAAGGTTGTCAGCATCCGCCGCTATCAAAAGGGCCTGCAGCTGCCTAAGCGCCTTGTCGCTCCTCCATTCCTGGGCAAGTGATACTGCCGCCCGCTTCAGGTTTCCATTGTATTGTTCCAGTTTAGCTTCAAAACGCTCGCACAATGAAAACGCATCCGCTACGGAGCCTGCGAAGCCTACGGCCACATTGTTATGATATACCCGTCTTACCTTCTTTGCCGTATGCTTCATTATGGTATTTTCCCCAAATGTCACCTGTCCGTCACCTGCGATTGCACACTTGCCGTATCGCTTTACAGCAACGATTGTTGTCCCCTCAAATTTCATATTTAACCTCGTTATACATTATTGATGCATAATAGCACATTGGATTCATTAAAACATATATAATTGCGTTTGTTTACAAAACGTTTGCAATTATATCATCGATAACACAAAGGGCTCTTTCGGAAACCGCTGTGTACCGCTCCTGTTTATTCCTAATCCTGGTTTGTACGCCCTCTATTATACCAAAGTTTATGTTCATTGGCTGAAAATCAGGTCCGGAATACTCAGAAATATAGTGTGAAAGGGCTCCTATCGCCGTTTTTTTCGTGAAATCTATAGCTGGTTTTCCTTCACATCTTCTGGCTAGGTTCAAACCCGCCGTATATCCGCTGGCAATGCTTTCAACATACCCTTCTACACCTGTGATCTGCCCAGCAAAATAGGTCTTTGAATTATTATAACAATAGTCAATTCCAAGCCTTGCCGGTGAATTAAGATATGAGTTTCTATGCATCACGCCATAGCGCACAAATTG
>CAYSKA010000134.1:0-4264 GCA_964431505.1 uncultured Oscillospiraceae bacterium | reverse complement strand
ACGGCTTTTCAGAAAGGGCGTCCTTTAAGGCGAGGTTTGAATACTTTCCTCCTCTGATTATGCTGTCAAGCACTTCAAGGGCAACGCGCCTTAAGCTCATGTTAAAACGCAGCCCTTCAAATTCCTGCCGTTTAAAGCGGCCTTTGCATCCATGCGCTTCGCGCCCCTGAACTGAAGTTCCGTTACTTCTATAAGGCTGTCAGCCGCAGCTATAAACAGCCCCCTTCTAGAATCCGCAATAACGCATTCTCCAGCACGGGCGGCTGGGTTCCCTGCTTCACACAATCTTGTCCTCCATATGTTGAGAGGTTCGCCGCCTATCATTGCATACGCGCACGGATCAGGATTCATACCTCTGACCAGGTTATGTATTTCAACAGACGGCTTGGTAAAATCTATCCTGGCGTTTGCCTTTTCAATACGGCCGCATTTTGTGGCCTTTAAGCTGTCCTGTGGGATCGCAATGAGTTCACCGCGCTGAAGCCTTTCAAGTGTTTCCCTCAATGCTGTGGCTCCAAGCACCGCTAGCCTTTCGCTCAGTTCTCCTGCCGTTTCGTCGGGATATATATCAAGTTCCCTTGTAAGCAGTATATCTCCGGTATCAAGTCCAATATCGGTTAGCATGGTCGTTATACCGGTTTTCTTTTCACCAGCTATTATCGCGCTTTGTATGGGTGCTGCCCCACGATATTTGGGCAAAATGCTTGCATGCACATTTATGCAGCCATGCTTTGGAATTTGGAGGATTTCACCGGATAATATTTGTCCAAATGCAGCTGTGACCATAACATCAGGCCCAAATCTTCGTAATTCAGCTACGCTGTCGTGGTTCTTTATACGGTTAAATTGGAAAATCGGCAGTCCAAGCTTTAATGCCTCAGCTTTTACCGGAGGCGCACACATAAGCCGTTTCCGGCCTTTAGGCTTGTCAGGCTGCGTAAACACGATTATATCATGGCCGTTTTCTACGAGCATCCTTAGGGAAGGCAACGCAAACTCGGGGGTGCCCAGAAAAGCTATTCTCATAAGTGCAGCCCTTTCCTAAGATATGTTTTCGCTTTTGACGTCTTCATCATCGTAACCTTCTGGAGGCTCTGTAGCAATATCTATAAAGAGTTTTCCATTAAGATGATCTATTTCATGGAATACAGCCCGTGCAAATAACCCTTCGCCTTCATATTCGACTGCGCTGCCATTACGGTCAAATCCCCGCACTACTACTTTATTTGGACGTACTACATACCCCCTGTCATCTGGGAATGAGAGGCATCCTTCATACCCGCTTTGCTCACCTGAAAATGAAACAACGGTTGGATTGACCAACTCTACCAAACCTGAACCACAGTCTATTACTACTAGCCGCTTGAGCACGCCGACCTGGGATGCGGCAAGCCCCGCGCCCTCGGCATGGTACATGGTTTCAGCCATATCGTCAAGAAGCGTATGGAGCCTTCTGTCAAAATTTATAACAGGCTTACATACCTTTCTTAGGCATGGAGCGCCGTTTTTAAAAATATATCTCAGTGCCATAAGGTTGTCCTCCAGATATCATTATAAATATTATAAAATAATTTCAAAGTTTTATCAACGCCGTGTGCCACTATTAACTTAAGACGAATAAAAATAATGTAATCCCATTAGTTTAACGTATCTTTAGCTATTGCTCCCGACGCACTCCAACTTCAAACCTTATCCTTCCGTTTATGCAAAAAGCCTGTATATTTCCTCCTAAAAGTAAAATTGTTTCCTTAGCTATAGCGAGGCCAAGGCCTGTGCCATTGCCGCTGTGAGCCTTGTCCGCCTTATAAAACCGTTCAAACAAATGCTCAAGGTCAGTTTCATCTATGTAACCTGGATTTTCAACAAATATGATTGTTCTATCATCGGTCACATTGGCGCCAAGCAGGATTTCCCCCACTCCATCAGAATGCTTAACAGCATTATCAAGGAGTATGACAATAACCTGTTCAATCCTATCCGGATTTGAGCAAACCGTTACTGGAGCGTTATCAATGCTAAGGCGTAGCCTGAAGCCGTATTCGCTGGAGATTTCCGTATAACAGTCAGCCGCGTTCCTTAAAAGCTCGTTAATATCAAAGCTGTATCTTTCGAATGCAACCCCTCCGGACTGAAGCCGCGAAAGTTCAAGAAGGTCGTCAATAAGCCTTGAAAGCCTCATTGATTCCTTAAGTATATAGCCATAATAGCGCGATTGGTCAAAATCATTCTTTATTAGGCCGTCATTCAGGGCGTCGGCTAGACTGCGAATTGCGCTTATCGGAGTGCGAAGTTCATGTGACACATTCGCCACATAATCCCTGCGGGTCTGCTCAAGCCGTTCCGACTCCGTTACGTCCCTCATCAGCGCAACTGCACCAGCAACGTAGTCCTCCCCACTTGGCAGAGGTGTAATGGTTATCTGCAGCAGCCGTTCCCCAACCTTTATTTGCTCGTTTTTTGCAGCCATGTCGAAAGATACGTCTATCATAAATTTCATTATTGACCTATATATATCAGATTTAGCGGGGATTCTTCCTCCTCCGCTTCCCATTAGCCTAATTGCCGCCTCGTTGCAATGGGTGAGCCTTCCGTGTGCATTTATTGCCATTACTCCCTCGCCAAGGCCATTCATAATGGCGCGTAATCGGTTTCTTTCAAGCGTAAGGTCTTTAATTGTCCTTTCAAGCTCGTCGGACATGTGATTCAGCGCACTGCCAAGCCTTGCAAGCTCGCCCTTTCCCTTATCCGGAGCGTTTACCTTAAAGTCGCCCAGCGCTATTGCCTGGGCAACGTCGGTCATTCTGTTTACAGGTCCTGTTATGCTTCTGGAGGCAAAGTACGCAGGAATAATCATCAGGGCTGCAACGGCAAGCATACTTACAACCAGCGCCGTGGTCAAGGCGTTTACAGCCGCGCTTATTTCACTTATCGGCTTTACAAGAAATACCGCGCCCTGGATCCTGTCTCCTATAATCGGAGTATTTCCATACGATTTTATAGGAGCGCCTACAATTATGCAGTATTCTCTTAGTTCCGCAGGGGTCATGATTCGCTCCCCGTTCAGTACGCTCTCCAAATGGGGTTCAACATAGGCCCTTAATTCAGTTGAGGATTCAGTGTCAAGATATGCAAACAGTTCGCCCTCTGCGTTATACATATAGAGCTGCGCGTCCCACAGATCGTTCATTGTCGCGGGGGACATAAGGGACTCGAATGTCTGTCTGGACATAACCCCCATAAGGTACATCCAAGCTTGTTCTGCGCAATATTCAGCCCTCGGTACAAGCTCCTCAGCCTTTTGATCTGCAAATACGCCCTTTCCGTATATGCTGAATAAAACCGTCGTAAGGGCAGCGCTCATTATGATGGTAAGCAGAATTATTATAAGGGTTCTATATAACAGTGAATGCTTCATTCCGTCAATTCAAACTTATACCCAATGCCATACACAGTGTTTATCGCAAACCCAAGGCCATCGTGCGGAAACTTTTGCCTTATCCGCTTTATCTGCGTATCTACAGCCCTGGTATCGCCGAAGTAATCGTATCCCCATATTCTTGACAATATCTGTTCCCTTGAAAATACCTTTCCTGGGTGTGAAGCGAGCATTTCCAATATTTCAACCTCTTTGGGGGTAAACCTTACGGCGTCTCCGTTGATCTTTACGCTGTAGTTGGCCAGATCAATCTCTAATCCGCCTAATTTCAGCGCTTTTGGGGGATCGTCAGCATGAGAAAGATATCTGCGCAGAACCGATTTGATTCGGGCGATGACTTCCCTAATGCTGAACGGCTTTACTATATAATCGTCAGCGCCAAGCTCCAATCCTAAAACCCTGTCTATCTCCTCACCCTTGGCCGTAAGCATGATTATCGGTACGCGGCTTTGCTGCCTAACCTTCCTACAGACTTCTATACCTGTCATTACCGGCATCATTATATCAAGTATTATAAGCGTTGGGTTTTGAGATTCAAATTTCTCAACAGCTTCCCTGCCATTGAAAGCCGAGATTGTCTCATAGCCCTCTTCTCTTAAATAAACGCCAAGCGTTTCATGGATTATCGGCTGATCATCGCAGATCAATATCTTACGATCCATATTATCACCTCGCTTTCTATTATAAATCACTTGACCGGACAAGGCAATGGAGATGAGGTAAGCGCCATAATTGTACAATATTAGGACATAATTGCAACTTAACTAGTGGGTTGTAATTATTGAAATTACTATAAACATTCAAATCATGCGCCAACAATGGGCTAGG
>CAYSKA010000133.1:0-4287 GCA_964431505.1 uncultured Oscillospiraceae bacterium | reverse complement strand
AGGGGAAACCTGACCCTTCAAAAAAGTGGCTGCGCCACTTTTTTGACACTCTGAACGGCCTGATATTTCAGGCCGTTTTCACATCCTGGCCGCTATGGCGCAATCCCAGTAAACAAGCGCCCCGCTGTATTTTTTCGCGGTACGTATCGCTCTGGTGGTCAAAGCGTCTATATCCTGCTTGTCCAGGGATGATATCTTATGCAGCACTACGCCGTAGGGCAGTTCGCTTTCGTCATCAAATTCAGCATTTCCTACGGTAAAACCATCCAGGCGGGCATGCTCCTCAAACGCAATGCGCAGCGGTTCCGTAGGAAAAAACGCGTGGAGGTTTATCCTTCTGGCAGGGACTATGCTGTCCCCGTGTTTTTTTAGCAGCGCAATGGTCTTTCGGTTTTCAATGGTTTGAAGTTTGGCCCTGTCAGGATATAATAGCTTAAAATATGTCTGCCATTCAGGCTCAGGCTGACCTCCGCAGCGTATTATAAGCTTTTTATCGGTTCCTATGCACGATTCAAGAATGTCCAGCTGTTCAAGCGACGGGCCATAATAATAATATTGAAGCTGATCAGCGGTTCTTATCATCCCCGCAAGAGTAAACGAAAGCTTTTCAACCTTACGCCTTATCACGGAATCGCTTCGTTTTATCAACCTCTCGTTCATCTCGGGATGTTTTTTATCCGAAGACATGCAGTGGACATAAAACAAAATTCCCCGAGCAGGCGTCGGGGCGTCCTTATACAATCCTGTATCCACTCCAAACACCGCAGCCTGACGCTCAATTTGCCAGTCATACTCAAGCCATGAACACGGAAGATTCATAAAAGCCTCCAAACGAATAATGACGGGCCGTCACTTTAAACGTTAACGCTTAATGAACGGCCCGTAGCCCTTAAACTTCGATAAGTACGGCCTTAATCCGCCTGACGCCGGCGCTTGAGGCCTCTTCCTTGCTTATCTTGAAACGTCCTAGCTCTCCAGTCCGCGAGGCATGGGGACCGCCACAGATCTCCTTGCTCGCATCGCCCATGGTATATACCTTTACCCTGGAGTCATACTTGCTCTCAAACAAGCCGATCGCCCCTTGGGCCTTTGCATCGTCCACGCTCATCTCGACGCACGCTATGGGATAATCCGCTTGGATGTATTCGTTAACCAGCGCCTCGACAGCATTCAATTCCTCGCGCGTTACCTTACGCGGGAATGAGAAATCGAACCTGAGGCGTTCCGCTGTAATGTTGGAGCCCTTCTGCGATACGCTTTCATCAAGCACCTTTCTCAGCGCCGCCTGCAAAAGGTGCGTGGCCGTGTGCAGCCTGGCAGTCTGCTCGGAGGCATCGGCAAGGCCGCCTTTAAAGCGCTGTTCCGCTCCCGCCTGCGACTTCTTCTGATGCTCCTCAAAGGCAGCGTTAAAGCCCGCTGTATCAACCAAAAGGCCGTTTTCACGCGCCATCTCCTGTGTAAACTCAATCGGGAATCCGAACGTATCATATAGCCTGAAGGCGCTCTTTCCGTCTATAACCCCGTCGGCAAACCTGTCCTTAATGCGGTCGAATTCGCGCATGCCGTTATTCAGCGTGCGCTTAAAGCGCTCCTCTTCCATATCGAGTTCGCTGATTATGCGCTGCTCATTTGCGTTTAACTCAGGATAAAGCCCGCCGAACTGTTCTACAACGGCCTTTGCTACCACTGAAAGCGACCTGTCCGGCATGCCAAGCTTCATCGCAAACCTAAGCGCCCGTCTGATCAGCCTGCGAAGTATATAGCCCTGATCTACGTTTGACGGGGACACTCCGCGCTGGTCGCCTATCATAAACGCCGCGGAGCGTACGTGGTCGGCAACGATTCTGAACGCTCTTGTGGTTTGCGCGGAATCCCCGTAAACAGAGCCGCTTATTTCGGATATGCGCTTGATGATGTCCGAAAACAGATCTGTATCGTACACGCTGCTCACTCCCTGGAGAACGCATACTACGCGTTCAAGTCCCATGCCAGTGTCCACATTTTTCTTGTCAAGCGGCTCAAAAGCGCCGTCCGCGGTTTTATTGTACTGCATAAACACGTTATTCCATATTTCAAGATACTTGCCGCAGGAACACGACGGGTCGCATTCCTCTGAGCAGGGGGGCTTTCCCGTGTCATAAAACATCTCGGTATCCGGCCCGCATGGTCCGGTTACGCCAGCCGGCCCCCACCAGTTATGCTTTTTATCCAGATAGAATATGTGGGAAGAGTCAACACCCATGTCGATCCACCGGTCATATGCCTCAGTATCCTTCGGTGCGTTTTCATCGCCTCTGAAGCATGTGAAATAGAGCTTGTCCTTATCTATTCCCAGCCACTTGTCATCTGTGAGAAATTCCCAGGACCACGCTATGGCGTCATGCTTAAAATACTCGCCAAGCGACCAGTTTCCTAACATTTCAAAGAACGTGAGGTGCGATGTATCGCCAACCTCATCGATATCTCCCGTTCTGATACATTTTTGAACGTCTGCCAGCCTGGTTCCCGCGGGGTGCTTCTCGCCAAGAAGATATGGCACAAGCGGATGCATGCCGGCCGTAGTAAACAAAACGGAGGGGTCATTCTCCGGTATAAGCGACGACGAGGGGATAATCGCATGCCCCTTTTGCCGGAAAAACTCGAGATAAAGCTCTCGCAGCTCATTGGACGTTAGCTTTTTCATGCCGTATAATACCTCTTTATATATCTGTCAATCCGAAAAATTATACCTTAGCGCTGCGCGCCTTGTCAATGAGCCATGCTGCTGATATAATGAAGCATTGGAAAAATTCAGGGTTATAGGGGCGAAAACGTGACTTTGAAGAGTAAGCGTTTGCCCTGCCTATGAGGTATACATTCATGATGCTGAAACGGCGCATACCGTATTTTTTTAAGGGGGACAAGGGCAAACGGCGGGCAAAGATCGTTGTCGGGTGCGCTGCGGTTTTGGCTGCAATAGCGCTGGCCGTTTTTGTTTTTAACCCCGAGCCCATGCTTCTTGAATCCGCAGAGGTAAAGTCCATAGAGAATCGCGGCGTATTAAGGGTGGGGGTGCGTACCGATATGCCTGGCCGGGGTTTTGGGGGGGAGGGCCTTGAGATCGAACTGGCCAATGGGCTTGTATCTTACATATTGCCGGGCTGGGACTTTTCTTCCGCCATTGAACTTGTTCCGGTAACAGCCAAAACGGTGACGGCCAAGCTGGACGACGGTTCAATCGACGTGGCCATATGCATGATGAGACAGGGAGGATATTCAAGCTGCGTCTATTCGGGAACATATTATGTTGATCCGGTATGGATTGCTATAAAGGCCGGAGAGGAGAGCTTATCGATCGACGGTATATCCATTGGTTATGTAAAGGGTACGCCGGGCGAAACAGCCCTCAAGTCATATGCCAACGCCAATCCCGACAAAGGGATCTCCAAAAGCGTCTTTGCATCGTATCCGGATATGCTTGCCGCCCTTGACAAAGGTGTGGTGGACGGGATATCCCTTACGGGAACCCACTATATAAAATACAGGGAGGAGCACCACCTTAATATACAGGGTACAATGCTTGGAACGGTAAACTACGCAATCGCAAGCAGCACGGACTCTCCGGCGCTTGTGCAGATAGCCGATATGATGCTATATGACATGATGGAAAGCGGGGAGCTTGATAGCATGATTGAAAGACATGGGCTCTTCACGCTTGAGGACTCGGAAGGATAAGTATAATGGAGCTGTTGTCGCCAGCCGGAAGTTATGAAAGCATGGTCGCCGCCGTTCAAAACGGCGCTGACGCCGTTTACATGGGCGGAACCATGTTCAACGCAAGGAGGAACGCAAAAAACTTCGACAACTCCGAACTGGAACGTGCCATAGATTACTGCCATATCAGGAGCGCGCGCGTATATGTTACGATGAATACGCTGCTGTTTGACCGCGAGATGGAAAGCGCCCTGAGATATGCCGGGTTTTTATACCGCATCGGCGCTGATGCGCTGATCGTACAGGACATGGGCCTGATTTCAGAGCTTAATAGATGTATTCCGGAGTTGGAGCTTCATGCGAGCACGCAGATGGGCGTGCATACTGAAGGCGGGCTTATGGCGTGCCGAAGGCTGGGATTGCGGCGGGCGGTAATCTCACGGGAAGTAAGCCTGGATGGGCTGCGCAGGCTAAGCAAAGCTAAAACAGGGGTGGAGATAGAAACCTTTGCCCATGGAGCGCTTTGCATGAGCTTTTCAGGGGGCTGCCTCTATTCCTCAATGGCTGGAGAGCGCAGCGGCAACAGGGGCATGT
>CAYSKA010000132.1:0-4308 GCA_964431505.1 uncultured Oscillospiraceae bacterium | reverse complement strand
TTTTTTTTTTTTGTATTATTTATTATCGAATCAGATACTGACTCTCATTTTATTTATCCAACGATCGGTACAATTTGAGTCTATATAGTAGCCGAACCGGGTAGAACCCCCGCCCATATGTACTTTTACTACTCTCATGTTGTTTTACAAGTACGGTGGGTGTTTCCCACATCTTTATGCATTCATGCATACCTATAAATTTCAGGACCTGTCTTTGGTCCACAACAAGAGACTTTAGAGAAACAGCGCCGATCTGCGCTATATATCTCAAACCCGATGAAGTATAAGCACATTCCCTCCCCTCTTTGCGCACAACTTCTAAATTATAGCAGAAAACGATTTTAATTCAATACTCCTTTTCAACTTTATGTAGCAAATATGGCATAAAAGCGGCGTTATACAGGTAATAAGTAAAGATGCGCTCATAAATCGATAAAATACCCGATACAACTGCGTCAGCTTAATGCATTATCTAAGGGCCCGACGGCCAAAAAGCAGCTAAATTGTCCCGATATAATGACTTACCGATACAAAAGGAGGACCGCAGCTAAGCGGTCCTATATCTTACATAGCAAATACTTTCAGGCCGATGTTATTTTATGCGCTTGCACTCAAGATAATAGCGCTTTTCATTCGCTTCTCCCATTGAAAACGTCTTCCTTGGAAGGGCGCCGTCAAATACAACGGTTCTGAACAACGCGCTCTTATGCATGGGCGGAAGCGTAAAGCCCATGTTGCCGGGGCGCATACCAAGGTCGTGCACTACGTCCTCTCCATGTATATAGTCAATGGTTATTCCCTTTTCCTTGATCATATCGTCAAGCGCGTTTTGCAGGGTACCCACTTCAAGTTGAGCTGAGGGGCATCCCACGGAGAAGAAACCATAGCCGCCTTGGGCACAGAAAGCAAGCATATGCCGGCCATCCCCCGCCTCTTTCTCCATCGCGTGATCCCGCTCCTCTCTGGAACCGTACCAGCGTCCTTCACAGCTGCCGTTATCCATAGCTATCCTGTCGCAAAGCCACTCTGCAGCAGCATCAACGCCCATGTTAATGTTAAATATGACCCTGTGAATCGGCTCAAATATTATTCCATCGTCATGTACGTTCTCAATCTCAACAAGCGCATACCGCGCAGGATGGGTTTCAATCTCTTCGGGGGTAAGGCTGGCCTTCACCTTTTCCCAGCCTGCCTTTGCGGTGGCGAATGAATGGTTGCCATCGCCCATGGCAAATAACATGGAGGGCTTGTCCGCACCGTAAGCTTCCCTGAACTTTTCAGGATCTGCCAGCGCTTCCATATCGCCAATTATTTTGCAAATAGCAGCCTCATCGTTTATAAACCATCCCTCAATATGGCCTCCGCCCTGCATCAGTTCAAAATCGTAGGCCTTTTCCAGTTCGTCCGCCTTATCAATCAGCGGCTCAATAACCGTCTTTTCAGGATCGTCGATTAGCACTATTATATGGGGCATCTCAAGCGGAGCGTTTTCCCTAATACGCAGCCTGGGCGGAATTCGCTCAACAATCGTCCCCTCCGTGGCCCTTATAAGGGTTGCCGCACCCTTTTTGTAATCATAACATTCAAGGTCGAGCGCCATCACTAGACCGGAGCGCTTATTTCCCGCAACGCTGCGCCTTAAAAGCATGAATCCCTGACCTATGCTTTCCAATACGCCGTTTTTAACATATTCGTCCATACGGGCGTTTATCCCTGCAATACGGTCAGCCTCATCCGGCTTGTCCAGATACATTTCTGGGAGCATCAGCCTGAGGGTTGAGGGTGCCCCGCCAACTATACGCTCGGTTTCCTCCCAATATTCGGGCTGGGAAGTATACTGATCGCATGCTACGACAGCCCACTTTGCGAGATCTACATCCTTGTTGGGCATAAGCAGCTCGGGAACAAAGACGCCTATAGAATTTTCGTATCTTTTCATGTCAACCTCCGTTCAGGTGGTATTTTTCACGTATAGTTTACATTAAAAGGCTACTTGGGTCAATGTGAGTTAAATTTAAAAGTGTATTTAATCAGTTATATTGTCCCCGTCCGTCCTTTTTGGGCTTGAAACGTCATATACATTTTAGACAGAATGGAGGATTTGATCATGACGCCCATACCTCTTATTGTAATACAAACTGACGTTAACGCTATGATTGAGGTTAACGGCCAGCGTATAGGAGAGTGCGTAAAAGGGGGACATATAGCTATTCCCGTGTCTGATACGGGAAACTGCTATATACTAGCCCTTCCCCTGTCGGATGAAGGCGGGAACCGCAGGTATCCGATAATGCGCAAGATCAGCTTTGAAGACGGACATATGGTACAGCCGATGCCAGGGGACATCCGCGTATGCAAGTGGCATGATGATGTATATGAGATTGAGCTTAGTCTCGGAAGTCTCCCCGCCGCGGTCCCAGCCCTTCCATATACGATCGAAAGGGTCATATTGCCCTGGCGTGGCGCACACGATGCATATGTTATGACGTTGTACTACGAAAACGGCCTTCGGCTTATGCTTGAGGAGGGCGATATCGTACGGTGCGGCTTTGCTCTAGGCGATGGCCGCGGCGGCAACATCTCGTTTTTGGATGTAGGAAATACCAGGCTTGTGACAATACACGCAGTTCTTAACGACAGAGAGCGGCTTTTGGTATTGAACCAGGGAACAACGCCAATCCTCGATATATCGGGCGATAAGGCGTCCATTGAGGATTCGCGCCCTCAGGTTATAAACAGCCTCAACACCGCTGTAGGGCACGAAGCCAGAACTCGTTACGAATTCAACAAGGATCAATTTATTGAATTGCCGGCTGAGCGCGGCTTCTTTTCACATGAATATGTACGGCCAGCCGACAGGCGCGAGATCGCCATAGCCTTCTGTCAGGCAGCGCAGCAGGATTTCATGGAGGAGGCGTTTAGCTATCTAACGGAGGATCTCAGGTCGTCTTTGACATTTGACCAGATTAAGGAATTTGTAGGCGCCTATATTGTCAGGCAGTCTCCAGTAGTTGAGATTGGCAGAACCATTCTTGGCCTGATGCGTCAAGAAAATGGGCGGCTGGACTGCGTTAACCTTCTCGAATTTGAGTTTGAGGACGGCCTTATATCCGATATACAGGAATGTGAATGGTAAGCGGTGAAATAGAAAGGCAGGCTGTACAGCCTGCCTTTTTAGAACATATTAACATTATTTTCCGCCTGTAAACAGCCCTTTAAAGAAATCTCCAACGTTTGTGAAAAACTCCAGTACCGCGTTCCAAACTCCGGCAAACCAATCCGACACGCCTGACGCCTTATCTATGGTGTCCAGCCAGCCGAGAAGCCTGCTTTGCAGATTGTCCACATCTAGGTTTTGGAAGGTACGGCAGAGTTGCAGCAGCTGCTCAACCTGATCGTCGGTAAGCTCTACTTTGCACTCGTCAGCTATCCTGCGAATTTCAGCGCGGACCTCATCGTCCGACATGTTCTTTATGTTGTCAAGTATCTTCTTCAGCTCGTTTATAAGGCGGGTAGCTTCCTCGCTGCCTATAAAATCGGCCAGCTCCGCAGTTGTAATAAGCTCCTTGATCGCAGCAGTTTTGTCGTCCTCATCAAGTTTCCCGCCGCTAATATCCTCATATGCCTTGTAAATACCTGTCAGCGCAGCAGTACCCGAAAGCGGATAGGGCGCTGAAACAATTACGTGCGCATTTGTTATTCCGGCGGTTATTAGAGCGTTTTCATACATCTCCTTTGTGACCCAGTTGATGTTGTTCGTTTCAATCTCTAATCCCTTGCCCTCTTCAAGCACGGTTATATAAACGCATGAAAGGGCCACATTGCCAAGATACTTTTCAGGGGCAACGCCCTCAAGGTATTCTCTCTCTTCAGCGTTTGTCACCTTAAGCTCTTTGATCGAGCCTTCCTCAACGTCAAACGTCTTATAAATCTCAGCGCGCTGTTTATCGCTGAGATTAGCCCCCATTGTTATTCTCTGCTCCCCCGTTTCCGCGGCAAAAGCCGGTATAGCAACGCCAAGGCTAAATATAAGCGCCAAAATGGCCGCTAAAGCTTTTTTCATGCTTTTCACTCCTTATCAAATATAGAGCATAGCTCATTGTCACTATAACATATCATGCCCCGAAATAGTTTGAACATAATGTGAACTTTAAACTTGAACACAATAGTATATGCAAAATTATCAAATTTTCTTTAACCCTTGAATTGACATCAGCATAATGTGATGCTATAATATGTAAGCATTTATGTCTAGGGGCATGATGTAATGGTAACATAGCGGTCTCCAAAACCGTTCTTGAGGGTTCG
>CAYSKA010000131.1:0-4334 GCA_964431505.1 uncultured Oscillospiraceae bacterium | reverse complement strand
TGGCTATATATATTGCTGGAGATAGTGCGAATAGGAGCGAAACCAGATCCTCCGTATAGGCAAGCAGCAATAGGAGCGCTGCTATAAATACTTGAACAGCCATTATTAGAGTCAGCTTTTGTGTATTCTTTAACCTATGGTATCTAACATCGGGACGTATACTCCTGTATAGGTCTTCTTCTCCCAGATAGCCTGGAAGCAGATAATATCCCACATGGGAGCCCTTGCCGTCACCCTTGGAGGCAAGGTCCAGCGCACGCCTTGCAACGGCTGCCTCAGCAACCTCCAGTTTATCCGCAATCTTTTCAATGCAGCTTCTGTAATATGCCCTGCTCGGCCTGTCCATTAATACGTATACCTGATCTGTAGACAGTATCTTTTCCACCGCGCTCATGCGCTCAAAAAGGGATTCAAAATCTAAATCCTCAAGCATCCTTAAGCTATGGATTATATTTTGAACCAGCAACCTGCTCTTTGTCTGCCTTGCCCGTTCCGCGCTTAAAACCGTGTCAAGGTCGGTATCATCCATTTTAAGCTGAATATTGATGGCATCAAACAATGAAAATGCGTCGGCTTCTACAAGCCTCATATGAAGCTTTTCAACAGACGAGGGGTGATTAGCGGGATCAAGCCGTTCTATTATGGAGTAAATCTGCCTATCGGAACCTGAGCGCAGCCTAAGCAGACCGTTTGCTGCGTCGTCTGCCGCGCGCCAGTCCTTTATCGTAGCCATGCACTCATATGATAAATCAGCCAGCAGTTTTATTAAAGCAACCTTTAGCATGTCGGGCAAAAGGGACAGCTCGCGAATGCTTAACGGGCCTACGGACTGAAAACCGGATACATATTGCTCAATTATTTCACCGTCAATCGCTCCGTTTCTATGTCCGACAAGATCTGCCGCTAGCATATAAATTCGAGGCAGTCCGGTCCTCTCGCTCTCCGCACAAACCGGAAGGCGGATTGATTGAAGGGCCTTTTTTGAGTCCTCAAGCGCAACTATAGTTTTTTCAACCGTATAAAAGCTATCCAATAGCAAATCCGCACATGGAGGAAGCTCACGCCCGTCTCTTGCATGCGCGCTTATCGTCCTATAAAATCCATTAAGCTGCCTAATATCTCCGTGAAGAGCGGGGAAAATACCTTTTTCACGTTTTTTGCGCTTACGCGCGCGAACGGTTGCGGACAAGCTGGCGTGACGCACCATGTCAGCCGGTTCCAGCCATACGTTCCGCAAGCCGAAATGTGTCTTTTGCATATATCCTCCGCAAATGATTAATTAAATTATTATTTGTCAGATCATGCTTTATAATTCATGACCGTTTGCTGTTTACTATATTTATCAGTTCCGCTATAAACTCGGCTATTCCTGGCAGGTGACTGTCGGCAATTCTTTGCAGTATATATACAACCACAGCGCCCAGCAATGTAAAACCTATTGCGCCGCCTAGACCGCGCATAATACCCGACAAAAAGCTGACGCGCATAATCCTCTTTTTATCCTGAACATAGAGCATGTATTCATAAAAATTAGCACGGTCAAGTTTAGATGCAATGCTTTTTAAAATACGATGCATCTCCTTCAGCTCCTTATCCTGCGACCTGGTAGTCTTCTCCATACTAGCCTTCTTTCAAAACGGCTTGGGATATCGCCTTTAAGCGGTATGGGCAACTCCGTCCTCTTTATATTGCGTAAGCGCATGTATATCCATACCAAAGGCGGCCCGCATTACCTCGCTAATATCCGAAACGGGACGAACGCCGCTTTTGTTCTCCAGCGCCTCGTCCAAATTATCCTGGGGCACAATTATAATGCGGGCTCCTGACTCCTCCGCCGCCTCCACCTTAGCTTGAACGCCGCCGACTGGGCGCACCTCGCCGTTCATGGTTATCTCGCCCGTTAGCACAAGCTTTGGAACGGCCGGCCGGTTGGTTAGCGCGCTCATAAGGGCCACTGCAAATGCTATTCCGGCGCTGGGACCGTCTACAGGCATCCCGCCGGGTATGTTGAATCTGATGTCAAAATTCCTGCAGTCCGTACCAAGACGCTTTAAAAAAGTACTGATTACATTTTCAACAGAGGCCCTTACGGTACTTTTTCGTCTCAGTTTTCGCGTTCTAAGGTCGATTTCTTCCTCCTCAGCCATCCCGATTATCTCCACGCGTCCCTTCCCCTTTTCAACCGGAGTTGCAGAGCATTCTATCTCCATAATGAATCCATGTGTCAGATCCGCGCTTACGCCCATCCCATATGCCGTACCTATAAGGGAGTCTTCAGGTATATGTCCGGCGGTATGCCATGAATATCTGCAGGTCTTTGCAACCCATCTTATATCGCCTTGTGTTATTTTTGATCTGCCATCCATATATGCGGCCCCTCCTGCAAGCTGAAGCATATTAACGGCCTCACGTCCTGAACTTGAATATCCAGCACAGCAACTTACAGCATCATTGTCAATGTCGTAGCCCATTCGGGTGGACGCACCATTTACAATATGTTGTAGTTCCTGATTGCCAAGCGCTCTGAAATACAGTTCTACGCATCGCGAACGCAGGGCGGCTGGGATTTCTTCAGGCGCTCTGGTGGTAGCTCCCACAAGACGAAAATCCGCGGGAAGCCCGTTTTGAAAAATATCGTGAATATGAGGGGGAATGTTGGGGTTATCAGGTGTGTAATAAGCGCTGTCAAAAAACACGCGCCTGTCCTCAAGCACTTTGAGCAGCTTATTTAATTGAAGTGGATGCAGTTCGCCTATTTCATCTAAGAACAGCACGCCACAATGCGCCCTGCTGACCGCGCCGGGCTTTGGCTGCGGAACGCCTAGAGATCCCCATGAGCCGGCGCCCTGATAGATTGGGTCATGAACCGAGCCCATAAGAGGATCGGCGATAGCGCGTTCGTCAAACCTAACGCATGTAGCGTCAACCTCTATAAACTGGGAATGTTCGTTGAAGGGCGAACATTCGCTATGTTTTGCTTCCTCAAGAACAAGGCGCGCAGCGCAAGTTTTCCCCACGCCTGGAGGTCCATAGATAAGTACATGCTGTGGGTTAGGCCCGCATATAGCCGCCCGAAGCGCCTTTATGCCTTCCCTTTGGCCAACTATATCGTCTAATCTCATAGGACGGGAAAGCTCAGTCAAAGGCACGCTTAATGAACGGCTGCGGGAACTTTTCAGCTCCGCCAGTTCCTTATTGCAGTTCTCTTTTTTTACAGGTTTCTTGGGAGATTCAAGGGCCTTACGCTGCCTGGTAAAGATAAACCAGCTCATTAGCAGCATTACGCCGCATTGAATAACAATCCAGATAATCCATTCCATAAAAGAGCCTCCGTACATATATCTCGTAGGTATTATGCGCAGGAGGCCTGCTTGTTATTGATGTGTAGTTTGGTACAAAAATGGTTAATTTTAAAATGTTAGGCCAATAAAAACTTAATAAACGAGAAATTCAATCTCACCAAATTTTATGCAGCGTCCCAGTTCATCGTAATTATATGAAAATGATGGAGGATCGATTTGTGCCAGCCAGTCAATCATTGCTTTCTCATTGATAATTCCGGAGACATGTTTGCTTGCAATCCCATCATGCCAGAGGTTTCCGCCGGATGTACCCGAACTGGCGATAAGCGTCTTACCATATGATACTTTTAATATATAGTTTCCATCAAAGATGAAAATGAAGTCTTTAACTACGGTATTAACCGATTCACCCGAGCTTTGAAGAGGTCCGCTATAAATGCAATAACGTTCATAGGCAGAACTTATTGACATCAATGTCTCCTTATCCCAGCTAGTCACATCAGCGGGATTTATATTGATAGGTTTAGTCATTGCCTTGGCATTGGCGGTAGGCTTTGTAAAATAGGATGAGACATGCTCTACATAATCGGTTTCTATGCTGAACAATAGGCCATTGCCTGGATATGAGGCGGAAAACATGTGCTCTTGATAGATTTTCAATCTGCTCTCCATACCCATTTTGCTAAGAACCGTAAAGTCATCCATGTTCTGCATTATATAGTCCATATCATAAGTGTAATTAATATCGCCTTTATCATTAATAGCGCTTAGATAAAGAGCTTCCAGCTCCGATTCAAAACTTGTATCGGCTAAAGCATCCCCTGACTGCGTGTTCTCATTTTCAGTTTCCGCCGCCTTTACTGGAGATGGCATTGTGGTGAATGAAACTATTATTAACGTCATGTTGAGTGCTAGTATAAAATTGATGAAATACCGCTTCGGCTGAAAGTTCGCAATCATTGCCACCCTGTTGCGAAGGTTTATGCTGCTTCCAAACATGGCTGCAGTCGGCGAATACTTTGCGTTTGCCTG
>CAYSKA010000130.1:0-4393 GCA_964431505.1 uncultured Oscillospiraceae bacterium | reverse complement strand
TGCTGTCCGCCATCTTATGAATGTATTCAATAGAGTCCTCAACATCTAAAATAGAGATATCCAAAAAACTGTACGCCAACACTTTGGCAAGGCACATGCTCTGTCTCTTGTTGTCGGATTCAAGCTGTTTAAAATAGTATGCAAGCCTTGGGTCGCTCTTGTCTAATTCAAAACAGGCTTCTTTAATTATATCTGAAAGAGTATCGAATTTTTCAATTAGCTTACGCTTTTCATTGATGGTATATTTCTTGCCATATTTAAGAAGCAGATTATTTTTCTTTTCATCGTAATTAATATTGTTCATATATGCATACACGGCTTCGACTGCCTCATAAAGCAAAACAGGTTGCCTAAGAGTTAAATTTGCCATAATTCTCCCTCTCTGGTTACTTTCAAAGCATGCTTTTACAAGGCCGCAGCCATTCATGCCGAAAACCGTTTTTATAGTTCATTATATTTGATGATAATAAACAACATTTCAAATGTCAACCCCAAATGCATAAGCGATAAAAATAAATTTGGATGCGTATCCATTAATTCTAAATATTACAATAAACACATAGGAAAGACAAGGCAATAACTAGATATTTAAATTATAAGCTTCACACTTTTGCCGTTAGGTATTAACCTGTCTTCATTGACATCAGTTTTTCAAATATCGGCTTTAGCTTCCTCATATCGCCGCTTGTGTAAAACTCAACCGTGCCCCTGCCCGAACGCTGCCTAACTCCGTTTTTATCCAGGACCCTTTCTAGCTGGCGGACAGTTCCTTCACTTCCGTCGATTATCTCAGCTCTGCCGTAGAAGTGGTTCCTTGCATAGTTATCTATCGCTTCTTTTATAAACACGTAATGAGTGCATCCCAGCACTATAGAATCAATCGTTTCGCCCTCATACGGAGCTAAATATAATGACAGGAGGTCGTCAAAATCATTTGGTCCTATCATTCCCTCCTCTATTCTGTTTACAAGACCCGGACACGGCACATCTATGACCCTTTCAGGGTTAGGCATTCTCATCTTTAAAGATTTATATCTTGATAACTGCGTGGTTGCAACCGTTGCCAGCATCAAAACCTTTCCATCGCCTTCTCTGCTGCAGGCAGGTTTTATTGCCGGCTCCATACTGAGTACGGGTACCGAAATGTGCTCCCTTATAGACCGTATTGCTGTACCGGTCGCTGTATTGCACGCAACCACTAATGCCTTTATTCCCCTGTTCATCAGATAATCCGCGCATTTCAACGACAAATCGTTTATCTCATATTCGGGCCTGTCTCCATATGGAGCGTTTACGTTGTCTCCATAATATATATAGTTTTCTTCAGGTAGCAGCTCTACTGCTTTTTTCAAGAAGCTTACGCCCCCAAAACCAGAATCAAATACTCCTACCGGCTTCATACATTCCTCCGAACTATACGTTTGTGGTTTCAATGATATCATAATTCCACATTATATACGCATCCTCTCCCGTATCCGAATAATATCGCTTTCTCACGCCCTCCTTTTTAAATCCAAGGTTTTCATAAAGATTTTGGGCCGCAAGGTTTCGCTCCCTAACCTCAAGGCTCATACAGCTTGCTTTGTTCTCAACAGCTTGCTTCATCATGCTTTGCATAAGGTTGCGTGCGAGACCTCTCCTTCTGAATTCCGGCAATATTGCTATATTCGTTACATGGGCCTCGCCCAGATAGACCCACATTCCCCCATAACCTACTATATCACCGTCTATCACGATAACAAGGTAATGCGCAAACTTATTTTTGAGTTCCTTATATAGCGAGTCGTATGACCATGGGGTTATAAAGCATATACGTTCTATTTCAGCCACTTTTGCTACGTCTGGACCCTTCATTGGACGTATGTCAAAACTGATCATAATATCCCTCCAGCTCATCAAATCTATTTTAACTTTCTCTCGGCCTGCGATGGTCTAAGATACATCGGCGTTACTTCGGTTAAGGGCGCGAGCCATCGGCCTTTCGCCCGATATGCTGCCCTTATGACCGACCTGGCGTCCAAATTATTGAGATTGTCCGCCAATAAACGCGGATTTACGCAAGCATTTTTAATAATCTGCCTATATTGAACTGCCCCGGATCCAATAAACAGCGTATCGGGAGGAAGCTCATTAAGAAATTCGTCCACCTGTACGGCCGATGGACCTAGGGCGCACTCCCCATCCACATATAATGCTGAATAACCGTTGCCATTGCGTGCATCAACAAGAGCGCATATGTTTCCGCGGCAGGGTGAATCGACGTTGAAGACAAGCGCCTCCAGTGATGAAACCGGTATGATTCCCCTTCCATACGTATATGCCATGGCGTTAGCTATGCACACGCCGATTCTTACCCCTGTAAAGGAGCCTGGGCCTGAATCGACGGCGTATATGTCTATCATATCAGGAGTTATGCTGTTTGCCGCCATAAGCTCATCTACCAGTGGTAATATCGTTTGGGAATGAGTTCCGCTTGCCGTTTCGGCTGATCTTGAAAATAATGCATCGTCTATCATCAGTGCGGCGGAAGCCACGGCTGATGAAGTGGAAATAGCAAGCATAATCATAATCGTATCCCTCAAGTATTGATGTAAAGATTCTTTATCATCAGCTCATATTTGCTGCCTCGGGAATCAAGTCTGACTACCCTTGGATCAGTCCCATCGCCTTCAATATGGATTTCAAGCCGTTCTTGTGGCAGCGCGTCCTGAATGTTTTCCGGCCATTCCATAATTATTATACCATTACGGTTTAAATACTCGTCAAAGCCAATAGCGTATAATTCATCAGAACCGCTAAGCCTGTATGCGTCAAAATGGAATAATGGAACGCTAAGGGCATGTTCCCTTACTATGGTAAAGGTTGGGCTCATAATGTCCCCCTGTTCCGCACCCAGAGAGGAAGCTATACCGCGAACCATTGTGGTTTTCCCAGCGCCCAGTCCCCCGTACATCGCTACAAATGCTCCCCGCGTCAAAAGCAGGCCCACAGACGCCCCAAACAATATAGTATCCTCTTCGGATTTCAAAACAAAGGTTCTCTGCATCAGCTGAGCGCCCCGCTCTCGGATAGTTCATGATATAAGTCCAAAAGCTTATCCTCTAAGATAGCGCGTCTGATATCCTCCATCAGTTTCAGGGTAAACCTAAGATTGTGCATGGTTATAAGCTGGGCGGCCAAAATTTCCTTGGCCTTTATGAGATGGCGAATATAGGCCCTGGTAAAGTTGGCGCAAGCGTAGCAGCCGCACCCCTCTTCAATGGGGCTGTAATCCCTTTCAAAGCCCGCGTTCCTAAGGGTTAGCTTACCGCTTCTCGTGAATGCCAGGCCATTTCTAGCGGTTCGCGTCTGAAGGACGCAGTCGAACATATCTATGCCTCTCATTACCCCCTCTATTAGGCAGTCTGGACTTCCAACGCCCATAAGATAACGGGGTTTATCTACAGGCATGTGCGGCGCAAGCGTTTCAAGCATTTCGTACATAATTGGTTTCGGTTCTCCAACCGATAACCCCCCTATACCGTATCCTGGGAAGTCAAGATCAGTAATCGCCTTTGCGCTTTCCACACGAAGGTCTCGGTACATCCCCCCCTGGATAATGCCAAATAGCGCCTGGTCTTCCCTGCTGTGCGAGTCCTTACATCTCTTAGCCCATCTGTGGGTTCTTTTCATCGCCTCTATGGTATACGCCCTATCGCTTGGGTAAGGCGCGCACTCGTCAAACGCCATGGCAATGTCCGCTCCCAACGCCTGCTCAATATCCATTACCATTTCTGGGGTGAAAAACAGCTTTCTCCCATCAATGTGAGAGTGAAATTCTACCCCGTCCTCTTTTATCTTATTTATTCCAGCCAAGCTGAATACTTGGAATCCCCCGCTATCGGTTAATATGGGCCTGTCCCACCCCATAAACCGGTGCAGGCCGCCAGCCTCGCGCACTATGTTATGCCCTGGTCTCAGATACAAATGATACGTGTTGCCAAGAATTATGGGGGCTTTAACCTCTATCAGGTCCCTTGGCGTCATTGCCTTTACCGTAGCCTGTGTTCCAACCGGCATGAAGCATGGCGTATCTATTATGCCATGCTCAGTATATATCCTGCCAAGCCGCGCGTTCGTTTTTACGCACGTTTTTAATAGTTCATATTTCAAACGTATTCTCTCCTGTAATGCACTAGGCGTTTGCGAATAAAAACGCCGACATACGCCTCATTTAGCAAATTATTATATCAGCTGGCGCTCAGTACTGCAACAGTTTTAAAATTTAATTATATATTAAAATCGGATCCATGATTTCTATATTTTAAGGTCAAGTAAAACGCACATATTCCGCCATGGTCGGCGGGTTATACGCAAACCCTATTTTAAGAAACAGATCGAATTATACAAGTAA
>CAYSKA010000129.1:0-4424 GCA_964431505.1 uncultured Oscillospiraceae bacterium | reverse complement strand
CTCATCAATCGAGGCAATGCTCACCAAGACGCAGATGATATATATATACATGGCGGAGTCGAATAAAACCGCCGCAAACGGCACCACGAACATCGCCGCTCCGGCTATTTTGTTACCATATGTATGAATCATGCCAAGCCGTCCATGCCTTAAAAGCGCGGTGATCAGCGAAGCTATTTTGACCGCCGCGATTGCGAGAACCCAGATAGTAGTTCCCCTTGGAGCGTTTAATTCAGGATATATCACCATAAACGCGCATGCAATCATTACAGCATCCGCAACAGTATCCAGTTTTTCACCAAACCTGCTCGCGGTATGCAGTCTTCTCGCAATATAGCCGTCAAGCGCATCCGTTGCCCCGCATACAACATATAGGACAAAGAACGGCACGCTGAACGGCCTTGTAAAAAACAAGGCCAGCGAAAGCGGAATCCGGAGCGCTGTAATAAAATTCGCCGTAGCAGTTACCTCTCATATAAAGTTTGGCGTACAGTTTAAGATACATCATTAGCTTTAGTATGTAAAGCTTTCATATTCAAATATGCAAATTAACTACGCCTACATCTTAAACCAGTGCTCAGCGGCCGTTTATGCGGTTGGGCATGGCCTGCAAATTTTTGTGTTAATCGGGGCCGGAGTGTGCAACGCGTATTGTGCGGACGCTGCATTGCGGCCCGCAAAGCGCTTGACCTCTTTCATGGAAAATGGCAGTTAAAACGGTATCCGCATAATATCCCTTCCGTCCATTTCTGGAACAAGCTCACATTAGAATATACGCAGGGAAATTACCGCCTCGTTGAATCGTAGCCTGGCTCCGGGTATGAGGATGGGATGGGGGGACATGTTTTTCTTTCAAAACTAAATTGTCTTAGCGCCATGGTATTGGGTCTAACCCACGCTGGAAATTTCCAAATTGACAGGATAGCTTTTCGCTGAAAAAACCCTGCAACCGTACATGCGCCATTACGCAAAAGGGGGCGGTGAAGGCGTTTTTAGCTATTTAAATTGTGAAATGCCAAAAGGGCTTTTAATTCAGATACCAAGCTGGCACGGGGTTTTGCATATTGTCGTACCATGAAAGAACATCCTGGGACTGCCTCATCATGGTGTCAACCTCGCTCTGGCCAAATGGGATGGCCCAATAAATGGATGAAAGCGTATTGCTTGCGATATAAAAGGCGAGCAGCTTAAAAAATTCGATTGGCGGCCTGCCGCCAAAGTAGCCATTAAGCTGCCCAGACGCAAACCGCGGACTCGCCTGGGCGCACCATACAATCCGGTTAAATTCCTCCCATGGATCGCCAAAGTCAAAACGGTCAAAATCAATGATAACAAGCTCTCCGTTTTCCATCATCATATTGCCTATATGATAATCTCCATGCTGAAAGCATTGGGGACGATTTATTAATAACTTCCGATTGCTCTGTATGTATTCAATCACCTTGTCGTCCCCCTTAAACCTAAGGTGGCAGTCCTTATACTTTTGAATCTTTATATTGGTCTTGCGGTTAAACCGGTCATACCATTCCTCTTGCGCGTCAGGCGCGGGAAGGGAATGGATATAGCGCAGAATTTCTCCCGATCTTAAGCCCAAATTGTATTGCTCCGTTTCGGGCAGCAGGGGAATGACGTCCTCGGCGTCCTCACCCTCAATCCAGGTAAGCAGAGTATAAACGCCGTCCTTGCAAACGCCGAACTCCACGGGTTTACACATAGGGATATTCAGCTCCTCAAGCTTTTGCAACATGGTGAACAGCGCTCTTCTGGCTTCATAGCGTTCTATAGGAGTTACTCTAAGCAGGTATTTTGTACCATACCGATTTGTTGCCATATATTTTTTGTCGCCGGACCACCCTTTATTGATCGGCTCCATGGAAACGAAGTTTAATTCACCCACGCGGCCTCCCCCCCTCTCTCTGGCAAGGTTAATATCCCGTTTTTGAGCAGCTGTTAAGCAGTTTATCATAAATAAACGTAATTTACTAAACCAATGTTTTAGCCGCCATTAAGCCCATCCCTGGCTATTCATTTGTGTTTTCATTAAGGGCATTGGTAAGGATGATAAGCAGCGATGAGATAGGAACACATCGGCCTGAACGATGTTGCCTCATCCTGCTGCGAAGCCCGGCGGTAAGGAACCGCAATGGCTTCAGCCCCGCGCCGCACCCTGCAACAAATCTGCACGTTTTAGGTCCGAAGACCGCAAAAAAAGCTGTATTGCGGCAGATGCGCGAAAGAGAGGAAGGCGTGCACGGAGCGGTGTTCCGGATAGCGGTTGACAAAGCGGATGCGCGCAGCAGCCCTGTTGCGGCGGCGTTTTCCTGGCGCCCTCAGCCCACCCGCTACAGTGAACCCGTTTCATCCTTATTGCGCCTGTATTTTTACATGCCGATAAAGCCTGGCTAAAAGCGCAAGGCTTTATCGGCAGCAAGCGTTAGTGAACCAACCGTTAATCATTCCCATCGCCTGTACGCTCTTCCTTTGACCTTAAAAAGCTCAAATCTCCACTGAACTTCAGGCAGCCGCCAGCTTTAGCGCTTACAATGGATTTGTTTTAAAAAATTCGTCAATTCATAGAATACGGCGTAAAAACCTACTATAATGTATTAAGCTTTATGCACCGCATCGCCCACCTCACTGAACTCAATCGACTGTAAAAGCATGGAATGCGTTTTTTCATCGAACTTTAACAATACCTCCGCCTCAACCGCCGTTAGCGTGTGAACTCCATAGTTGAGCATCATGCTCACGGTCAACGAGCCATCTCCATCCAGCTCTCCAATGAAAAGCTCTGAAATTTCAAGGTCAAGGCCCTCTTTATCGAAATCGTATGTTGTCGCTTCTTTATATAATTGGGTGTTTACGGCGTATTCAGGCGACTGCGGGCCATCGCGGCAGGTTATTACGAAGGTTTCCCGCCCTGTCCATTTCAGGCTGAGAAACTCGCCTTCCTCCCCGTAGAACCAGCAGTAGCTGAACGGCCAGCTTATCTTATAAAAGCCACTTGCATCATAATAAGCGGCCAGCATGCTTTCCAGGCTTCCGTGGCCTATCGTGCGCTTTGAAAACAGGATACAGCCGCCGCCCACACGTTTATACATTAAACTATGCCTGCCTGAAAATTCATCCGGTACGCCTTCAAAGTCAGCATACAGGTATTCCCCATTTAAATCCTCAATGCTCTTTTCCACAGCCAGTCTTGCCATAAGGGCGGGCTCGCCGCCATTGGAGGCGAGGCTTATAAACAGCAGCGCGGTTGAAGAGAGGCGCTCGTCCCAGGGTTCGATTATACAGCATCCGGAAATCCTGCCGTATTCAGGCCCGTCCACCGTGGCGGAAGGCTCGGCGTTCTCCTTAGGCGTAGGCAGCGGCGTGGCCTGGCCCTGTTCCGTATTGTTTGGTACGGACGGCTCATACGGAAAATCCCCGCCTTTATCCCCATAAATATTACGGGCGCCGCACGAGCACAATAGCATGGATGCAATGATAATTAAGCATAGGTATAGCCTTTTCATTTAAATTGCACCTCCGGTTATATCGGGTTGGACGGGATTGGCTTTAAACCCGTTATATCAATTACTAAGCCGGCAGTGATACCTGCTGGCTGAGGACAAACCGAACTGATTTGCTTATGTAGCTATAATAACATGAAGGGTTTATAAATAAAAGCCTACACGCCGTTTTTGGACTGGTTTTATTTTGCCTTGAATGTCCCATAAGCGCGCCTGCTTAATTATATTGTCATAGGTAACCGCTCCCCGTCCGCAAACCTCCGGCACAGGCGTTCTCAGCGCCAGGCCACGCCAGCATGGGCGAACACTTCAGACCGCCGGCTTTCATATATCTAAGCTTTATACTTTTAATATTTGTTTATCTTTGGCTTATGATTTATAATATAAACTAGCGTGAATTCATTGATCCGGATGTTAGCTATGTTGAAGTCTATTATTTTGAGCCAAAGATATAAAAGCTTATTAAATTAAAGCGCGGATTCGGGAGAAAAAATGATGACCGGCAGTAAGATAAAGATTTTTTTTATGATATTTGCGTTATCAGCGTTTATAATCGCGCTGCTCTTTACAGGACGCTTTATCCGGATAAACACGCCCGCAAAGAGGGATTATCCGGTGAGAGGCGTTGACGTTTCCGCGCACCAGGGCAGGATAGACTGGCACACGCTCGCCGGTCAGGACATAGATTTTGCGTTTATAAAGGCCACGGAGGGAAGCGGCTTTGTCGACAGGCGCTATTATGAAAACATAAGGGATGCGCTGCAAACGGATCTGCGGATAGGCTCGTATCACTTCTTCAGCTTTGAAAGCCCGGGGCTTTCGCAGGCCAGGCAATTCATCGGCGTTGTTGAAGCGCATCAAAACATGCTTCCGCCGGGTGTCGACGTTGAATTTTACGGCGAGTTTTTCAGC
>CAYSKA010000128.1:0-4439 GCA_964431505.1 uncultured Oscillospiraceae bacterium | reverse complement strand
GGGATATGAATCAAAGCATGTAGGGTTTAAATGAATATAACATAAAATAATTATTCTATTTTAGGCAACCTTTTGCATTCATCTATGGTATTATTATTTAGAAGAAATAATAATGAAATAGCCGCTTGTGCGTTTGTGCCGCAACCGACGAACATCCACGGCTAAACGGTAATTGGAGGATCAATATGAAAAAATTCATCGTAGCTGCGTTAACACTAATGCTTATATTTACCGTATCAGTCCCTGCATTTGCTGATGGAGACCTTACGGTTTCTCTTCCCGTGGTCAATGCTAACCCTGGTGAGCCGATATCCGTTCCCATTACGATATCGGGTCTGAGCGCCGCTACGCTTACGGTTACATATGATGCCGGCAGGCTTACATACGAGGGGTACAGCGATACGAAAGGCCTGGCGGTTGTAAACGACACAAATCCAGGCACACTAACAATTGCAATAATAAACGCGATGGATAATTATAATAATGAAGCATGTATGAAACTCAACTTTACCGCTGGCTCTAACGCCGCCGGCGAGGTTGCGCTTGATCTCGCTGTAACCGATGGGTCAAGGCTGGTTGATAACAAGACCACCTCTGTTTCAGGAGGCGATGTAAAGGCCAGCGGTGGTAAAGTTGTACTTCCAGGACAGAATAGTACCATAGCTCCGGAACCAACCGGAACGCCGGACGCGTCAAAGGAATACACGGTTACCTTTGTAGACGGGGTTACGAACCAAACCATTAAAACGGAAACCGTACGCGGAGGCAGCGACGCAACGCCGCCGGATGCCCCTGAGCATGAAGGATACACTTTTATACGGTGGGACGATGGTTATCAGAGCGTAGCGGCCGATGTGACAATAAAGGCCAACTACAAGGTAACCACCTACACGGTAGTGTTTATGGACGGCTATAATAACCAGGCCATAACAACGCAGAGCGTTAATCATGGCGCGGACGCAATCCTGCCTAAATTGAATGTGCATGATGGATATACATTTAAAGGATGGGACACGGATCATAAGAACGTAACGCAAAACCTTATAATTACCGCTAAATATGAGGAGGCGGCCGTGAATGGAATCAAGGTAACGGTTACATCCAACGAAGGCGGATCTGTAGTACCTTCGGGTACGGTGTATGTAGAATCGGGCGGAGAGCTCAAGCTGGACTTTATCACTAGTGGCGGCTATGCTGCGTCAAAGGTAATAATAAACGGCGAAACCGTTGCTGAGAACCCTGGCTCAAGCTATACCGTTTCCAATGTAAATGAAGAGCTAACAATAGAGGTTGTTTTTGAAAATGAAAATCCGCAGCAGACCCCGTCAGGAACTCAAGGGGTGGACCCGGGAGCGCCGAATCCTGAAGGCGGAGGCTATACCTGGATTATAATTGCGGGAGCAGCGGTTGTAGTAGCCGGCATAGTTGTTGGAATTATAGTTTGGAGGAAAAAGTCGGCGTAAGGCGGTCTTAATTCACGATAACGCAGTCTGAACAATTATAGATATAAGATAAACGCATAGCGCCCTTCCTGCACCCTCAAAAAGAGGACGCGGAGGGCGCTTATATTGCAAGCAGGCAAGGTTTAAACGCTGAACGCTGTTTCAGCGCGATACATCATAATCGCCATTGCAAGGGTGTCGGCGCACCCTCCAGGGCTGATGCGCCTGCCAATGAAATCGACGTCAAGCGCTCTCATAGCCTCTACCCTGTCAGCAACAGGGAGCGTTAGTATCCGCTTTGCAGCTTCGCGCATATGGCTAAGCCCGTCAACGCCGGTCCGGTAGCATACATTGCTGTCCTCCAGTATAGCCATAATTTCAGCAAGCGTAAGCACGTGCGCATCGTTTTGGCTTAAGCCCATATCCAAGTACCCGTATATCCTGTTCTTTGCATACACTGCGCAGGGAAAGCCGCTGGCCGCCTCGCCGCGAACGCCCTTTATCCCCTTTGACAGGTATAGCGATTCCCCATGGCTTGGGGGCGTTGAACCTTTCCCAATTTTTGTAAAATCATTCAGAGCGCTTTGCGACGCAAGCGTTGAACATAGCCTCACGGTATTGTCCAGCTCCAGGCCGGTTTCAATGCAAATGCCTGTGGCAGCGCATAAAAGGCCCATTGAATAATTAATCCCCTTATGCGTATTTATCCCGCCTGTTGCAGCATACATCGCATTTTCAGCCATACGGCCGATAGCTTTTAAATCCTCCATTATCCTCTCTGCCGTGCACATCGACATCTCCATAGCAAGCATGGCGTATGATCTAAAATAGGGTTTAAGGGCACGGGCGCTCCTTCTAAAGGTAGCTATATCCATGTCGTCATGAGCTCCGGAATTAGCTGAATCTACGAGGCCGGGTTTTGGGGTGGTTTCAACCTCAAGAATTAGCGCGTCGTGAGCCATTTGCGCGATTGCATCAGAAAAGAAACTTCTGAACAGTCCCTTGACCGTTAATTCAAGCTCTGCAGCTGGATGCGACCTGTTCCTTGCGCAGGCTGCCGCCGTATTGTCGCATATAAGGCATTTTCGGGGCTCGGTCCTGCTAAGCTTTGAGCCATGGATATCAATGACATCTATATCGAAAATGCGCCCAAGCTTGTCACGTTCCTCTATTTCCATCATCAGCCGCTTAATTGCTTCGGGTTCATGTCCATGTACTATAAAAAAGCCCTCGCAGCCGGTGTGTGGGGTTATTATACTCTCGAATTTTATGGATACGGCCGCACGTATGCGCCGTACGCCTTCATAAAAGGCGCTCCTTGCCAGCGGATAGTCTTTTTTTGGTCCGGCGATATTCAGGGTAAGGCATATAAGCGGCAGTTTATATTCATTTATAAGCCGCTGCTGCTCTCTAGCGCGGTGTTCACGCGCGGCAAGCATTTCATCAAGGGAAACATCCATACAACATTGTAAACGGGAGGAGCAGCCTCCCGCAACCCTTCTCCAGATAATTATTTATTGACGGAATTCATCAGGTAATCAAGGGTAACCTCAGGCACTATACGCGCCACCTGATCCCAACGCCCCTGGCCGGCCAGCGCCCTTACCTTGCTGGCGCTTATACCATCAAGCCTTTGCAGCTCTACCACTTCTACTCCATATTGGGGGAGCAGCTGCTTCATTCGCTCATTATACGCATTGGTAACTGGACAGTATGGTTCAGTACCCACAAAGCGGTATTTTATATTAAGCGGCGGAGCGATGCGTGAGCCAAACAGAGCGATGTCCAGATCAGCGTTTATTTGCCGCGCGTCGGCCCCTTCTTTGATGAAGTAGGCCGGAAAAGTAGCGGACGATATAAGATAATCGCTGCTGTGATGAACAAATGCGTTTTTAATGTGCTGGGTACCGCGTTTTACCAGATCATACCTGTCGTCCGCGCTGTACAGCGAACGGTCTTCAGACAGCACAAAGATGTGAAGAACATCCACCCTCGCGGAGGCCTGCTCCATTAGATACAGATGGCCGTTAGTAAACGGATTGCAATTTGCCACTATAGCGCCCGCCATGCCGTCCGTCCGCGGGAGCGAGGCGAGATAGAGGTCCAAACCGTTACGGCTGTTCTCCATCATCATCGTGTCCGCGGTGCTGGCGAGAGGATAAAAGCCAAGGGATTTGAACATGGCCTCGTTTGAGGGCTTAGTAAACAGGAACAGCTTTTTCAAGCCCTGCCTGTATGCCTGGCTTACGAGCTCGCTGACTACGGTTGCGCACGCGCCTTCGCCCTGGGCTTCGTCGGCAACGGCAATGTATTTCAATACGTTTGCGCATAGTGAACCCGTTGCCATTATCAGGCCGTCGTCATCATACAGGCATACCAAATAGTCCGCGTCATACTCCATACGCAGCCCATGGCTAAGCAGAAAATCCCTGGTTTTTTCAAGGCGAGCCCGGTTTAGGGGCTCGCCGGCATGCTTATAAAGCGTCAAACCTGTATGTCCTTTACCTGTTTTATTACATCTATTACGCTGTTGTTGCGGTACATAACAACGCCGACAATCTTGTCCTCGTATTGTATTGGTTCGGGGACGCCGACAATGCGCTCAGCTCTTGCCTTAAGCCGTTCGATTGAGAATACTGGGATTCCCGCTGCCTCAAGGCGCTCCAAAATCTCGGGGCGGTTCGGATTTACAGCTACGCCTTGGTCTGTAACCAGCACGTCAACGGTCTTGCCAGGCGTTACAATCGTGTTTACCCGCTCAACCACGGTCGGTATACGTCCCCTGAGCAGCGGGGCGACCACTACCGTGAGGCTGGCGCCTTCAGCGGTGTCGGGGTGGCCCCCGATGGCTCCCCTTATGACGCCGTCGGAGCCTGTCAGTACGTTTACATTGAAGTTAACGTCTATCTCCAGCGCCGATAGGACTACGAAATCGAGCTGGTTTACAGCAGCGCCCCTGTTTACATAGCTGGCGTAATAGCTTGCGTCTATCTGCTG
>CAYSKA010000127.1:0-4468 GCA_964431505.1 uncultured Oscillospiraceae bacterium | reverse complement strand
GTAAACGCCTGTTATATATTTCTAATAAATTATTTAGAGTAGGTACTCTAACGTATATTTACTGTAAGGTTGCGGTAAGCAAAACGCCGTCGCTGCTGAACCCTTCCTCAAGGAAGTTATATGCTACCCTAACCTCTCCTTTTTCAATCAATGGCAGTCCATAGTAAGGGATGGGTTTAAGCGTTTCCAAAGCGGCCCGCCTGTCCGCCTCGGAATATTGGCTTAGCTCTGCACGTAGTATGCCAAGCGTCCTATAAAGAAATTCGGATATCGTAGGAGAAAAGCCGGCATGCACATCGGGGAAAAACTTATTGCGGAGCTCCGGATCATTATTGAAATCTGCGGATATAATGACGAATTTGATTGCGCGCTTCGCGTTTTCATATGAAATCCCTAATACTTCCTCAATAAAGGGATACAGTTCCGTCTTCATATGGCCGCATAATTTAGACGGGTTTAACAACAGGTAATGAAGCACTCTGGCTACACACATAAAGCCTTTGTGTTTAGTGTTCAGGCCAAGGATTTTAAGGATATTTATAATTGGATGCATAACATAACCTCCTATGGATCTAAAATGTCTTTGAACATAGATTTTCGAAGCGCCTGACAATTACGCACGACAATTTCATTACGAAATTGATCAAGACATGTACTATAATAAGTATATAAAAATGATATCATAAGTTAAGGCTGTGTCAAGATCAAATTAAGAATTGCCTGATACAAAATATGGCGTTTTTACAAAACATCCACTAACAGCTGGGATAGCTTGGCGGTACAAAAATGCATCTTACATCCAATTTACATAAAAAAGTCTTTACAAGCAGCAAAAGCGGTGTTAAAATACGCTTGTTGTGTACATTGAAGCACTATGCATAATTACTATGTTGAAGAAAGGCACAATATGTTACAGGACGACCTAATTGGCGACAAACGCCTAGTAGGTACCAAGCAAGTGTTGCGCGCCCTCACAGATGGGCGCTTGACAGCGGTCTATATTGCCGAGGATGCGGATACTGCTCTTAAAAAGAAAATAGCAGACGCATGTTTTGATGCTGGCGTAACGATAAGGAAGGCGCCCAGTATGTTGGAACTCGGCATCGCATGCGGAATAAACGTTGGTGCGGCATGCGCCGCCGTGCTTTACAATGGTGATAATATGAGCAAAACCAATTAGGTTATGCTAAAATTTCATGGGAAAACATCCTCTCAAGGGGTTGCAGGGGATTTTCTTAAATATATATCACATAATCAGACTAGAAAAAAGGAGAAAACCTAATGCCCACTATTAATCAGTTGGTTCGTAAGGGAAGGCAGCAGGTACAGTATAAGTCAAATGCGCCTATCCTGAAACAATGCCCGCAACGCAGAGGCGTATGCACGGCGGTTCGTACAATGACTCCCAAAAAGCCAAATTCCGCCTTGCGCAAGATAGCAAGGATTCGTCTTACGGATGGCTTGGAGGGTACAGCATATATACCCGGCGTTGGCCACAACCTTCAGGAGCACTCTGTAGTCCTTATCAGGGGCGGCAGGGTTAAGGACCTTCCTGGTGTGAGGTATCACATCATAAGGGGAGCGCTTGACACAGCTGGCGTAGCAAAGCGTATGCAGGCGCGTTCGCTTTACGGCGCAAAGCGTCCTAAGAAGTAAGGAGGTAATTATCAATGCCGAGACGTGGATTTATACCTAAGCGTGAAGTTTTAGAGGATCCTATGTATGGTGGAAAGCTTGTAACAAAGCTGATTAATCAAGTTATGCTCGACGGCAAGCGCGGCACGGCCCAAAAGGCGTGCTACGGAGCGTTTAGCATAATAAGCGAAAAGACGGGACGCGACGCTTTAGAGGTGTTTGAACAGGCAATGGACAATATAATGCCCGTACTTGAGGTTAAAGCGCGCCGCGTAGGTGGCTCTACCTATCAGGTGCCCATTGAGATAAGGCCCGAACGCCGCCAGACGCTTGGACTCCGCTGGCTTATTAACGCGGCAAGGGCCCGTTCAGAGCGTACGATGATGCAGCGCCTTGCCGGCGAGATACTGGACGCGTCAAATTCTACGGGAACCGCCTTTAAGAAAAAGGAGGACACCCACAGGATGGCCGAAGCAAACAGAGCGTTTGCGCATTACCGTTGGTAATATAGAGAATAATTATTATGTGGAAAGCGTGCAGGGCGGATTTCCCTATCCGCCCTGCACATTCGGATTAACATGAAATAGAATGCAGGAATGGACTTGTTTCAAGTTTTGCTGCATTTACATATCATGATTTGATTAATTACCTCAACAAGAAAGGAGGAATGGCCATGGGAAGGGATACCTCGCTTGATATGACGAGAAACATTGGAATAATGGCGCATATTGACGCAGGGAAAACGACCACTACCGAACGTATTTTATACTATACGGGCAGGATCCATAAAATCGGAGAAGTTCATGAAGGCGCGGCCACTATGGACTATATGGTTCAGGAACAGGAGCGCGGTATAACCATAATGTCAGCGGCCACTACTGCCTATTGGCGCGGTCACAGGGTAAACATCATTGACACGCCGGGCCACGTTGATTTTACCGTTGAGGTGGAGCGCTCTCTCAGGGTGCTCGATGGCGCTGTAGCTGTATTCTGCGCTAAGGGCGGAGTGGAGCCACAGAGCGAGACGGTTTGGCATCAGGCCAGTAAATATAAAGTGCCCCGTATTGCCTATATCAACAAGATGGATATAATGGGCGCGGACTTTTTTAATGTAATATCAATGATGAAGGAGCGTTTAGGCGCTAACGCGGTTCCAATTCAGCTCCCGATAGGAGCTGAGGCCGACTTCAGCGGAATCATAGACCTGGTCAGGATGAAGGCCGAGTTTTTCAATAGCTCGGACCAGAACAGCGAGATGATTGAAGGGGATATTCCGGCAGAGCTTTTGGAACTGGCTGAGGAATACCACCTAAAGCTTATTGAGGCAGCTGTAGACGAGGATGAGGAGCTTATAGACAAGTACCTTGATGGCTGTGAATTGAGCGAAGAAGAGATAAGAAGGGCGATAAGGACCGCTACGGTGGCTAACCATATTGTTCCGGTATGCTGCGGTTCGTCATATCGGAACAAGGGGATACAGCCCTTATTGGACTCTATAGTTGAATATCTGCCATCCCCGCTTGACGTGCCTTCGGCCGAAGCCACTAAGATGGACGGCGAGACGAAGGTTATAGTCGAGTCAAGGGACGACGCTCCTTTTGCTGCGCTTGCGTTTAAGATTATATCCGATCCTTTTGTTGGCAGGCTGGCATTTTGCAGGGTTTACAGGGGAGTCCTGAAATCAGGGGCTTACATATACAATTCAACTAAGGACAAGAGGGAGCGCCTTGGACGCATCTTACTGATGCACGCGGCAACCCGAAAGGAAATTGAAGAGGCCTATGCAGGCGACATAGTTGCGCTTGTAGGACTTAAAAATACGGGGACAGGGGACACCCTATGCGCTCAGGAGCATCCATTGCTGCTTGAGTCAATGGAGTTTCCTGAGCCCGTAATCAAAATAGCTATTGAACCCAGGACAAAGGCTGGTCAGGATAAGCTTACCGCCGCCTTACAAAAACTGATGGAAGAGGATCCTACGTTTAAAACGTATACCGACCATGAAACGGGCCAGATAATTATATCCGGTATGGGCGAACTGCACCTTGACATCATTGTTGACAGGCTGATAAGGGAGTTCAAAGTAGAATGCAAGGTTGGAAGGCCGCAGGTTGCGTATAGGGAAGCGATCACCAAGAAGGTAAAGTCCGAAGGGCGCTATGTTCGTCAAACCGGCGGTCATGGGCAATATGGGCATTGTATTGTGGAATTTGAGCCGCTTGCTCCCGGAGAGGGATATATGTTTGAGGACAAGACCGTTGGCGGAGTAATACCAAAGGAATATATCTCATCGATTGATAAGGGCATTCAGGAGGCCGCCAGGAGCGGCAGTCTCGCCGGATACGAGGTCATGGACTTTAAAGCTACCGTAGTTGACGGCAGCTACCACGAGGTGGATTCATCCGACATGGCCTATCAGATTGCCGGAAGCCTTGCGCTGAAAAACGCGCTGACAAAGGCTAACAGCGTATTGCTGGAACCCTTTATGAAGGTAGAAGTATTGGTGCCTGAGGAATATATGGGCGACGTTATTGGAAACCTTAATGCAAGACGCTCCCGTATTGAAGGCATGGAGGCACGCGCGAACGCTCAGGCTATTCATGCGATGTGTCCGCTTTCCGAAATGTTTGGATATGCAACTGACCTGCGTTCGCGCACACAAGGAAGGGGCACATTTACAATGCAGTTTGACCACTATGAGCAGATAGCGCCGCAAATAGCGTCAAAGATGCTGGGCGAACGTTAAATACAAACAAAAATAACATCTATATCGGAGGATTTTGAAGCAATGGCGAAAGCGAAATTCGAAAGAACAAAACCGCATGTAAACATC
>CAYSKA010000126.1:3547-4493 GCA_964431505.1 uncultured Oscillospiraceae bacterium | reverse complement strand
AAATCATATATAAAACAAGCCAGAGAGAGAAAGACGTGCCTACAATTTTAAATACCCATGCCGCATAATCCCTAAGCTGCTGCATTGTACCGATTGTACCCGAAGCAGTGCTTAACTTTTGACGGATACCATTTGGAAGCGAATCGAAATAATCCTTAGCAGCCATGTCCTGTTCCAATAATCCCTGCAAACTTCCGTATTTTTGTTCCATTTTACTTGCCTCCGTATTTTTTATCTGGATACATACTCTCCCAATGAAAGCGTTCTATACTTAAGTGGTCCTATCTCGGCTGTGGTTAAAAATCCTGGACGCGCGTTTATTACGTCTGGTATACGGTTGACAACGCTGGCGCAAGTCATCTCAACCGTTGACGGCCGCTCTATTACCACGGTTGTATTTGGCTCTCCATTGACGCTCCACACGTTTTTATCAAATTCTCCAGGGGCGTAAACCTTTCCTATGCATTCCGAAATGATCTTAATGCCCTCCTCGGTTTCGGTTGTGACTATAGCGCTCATACCGGTTGCGTTCCCAGCTGGTATTGTAATGCCCAATGTTTCACTCTTGAGCGGTTTGTCATATGTCATAGGTATGCAGCGCTGTGTTTGTGAAACCGGCCGTAAATTGAGTTTGCGGCATAGCCATCCATTGACGCTCCACATATACGATGGAACAAACTCGCCGCGGTTAATCATCTCCCTGCGTTGTTCATCGCTTACGTTGTCAACCGATGCAATGGTTTTATTGAACTCATCAATCGTAAGGCCGGCGCCATGCGCCCGTGCAAGGGCTATCCCGTAATCTTCAACGTTATAGCTTGAGCTCCCGCGTATTGAATCTATTTTTTGCGATGAACCGGCCATCTGATCAATCAGGTATCCCCAAGCAAAATCCTGATAGCCGGACCCGCAGATTGTGCACCCCGTTTCTTGGGCCTTATCGTCG
>CAYSKA010000126.1:0-3537 GCA_964431505.1 uncultured Oscillospiraceae bacterium | reverse complement strand
GTTATATTGTAGGATGAATTCCATGGATGGAACGCCTCCTCGCAGGTTGATATGGCATTTATACCGTTCATCGCACAGATGAGGAACGCATCCCTTACATCCTTCATGAAGCTCATTGTCGTTATTATGCAGCAGTCTGGCTTTTCTTTCATAAGGACATCGTTAGCGTGTATTGCATTGATTACCTTAACGCCCTTTTTACCACCTCCCATTATCTCTCCAATATCAAGCCCCACGATGTTGTCATCCACATCAACGGCGCCAACTATCTCGCCGCCTTTTTCATATACATAGCGCATCGTGTAAGCAGCCATTTTGCCGCATCCATATTGGACTACTTTTAGCTTTTTGTTTGTACAAGCCATATTTGCACCTCCGTTTTTCTGATATATGTCTAGTATTCCAAATAATAAACCATCCATTCCTGATAATGCCTGCTTCTTATCCATGTCATTGGCGCGCTTTGTTTTTAATTTTTGGCAGGTTATTGTTTAAAAAGAACATTTTTTAATATATAAACGGCTTAAATTTGACTGCATGTGAAATAATTGGTACAATGGCGGCATCTACATCAGACTAAGGAATGAAATATCAGCAAGACCCTGATTTTTTGATGTAGCGGGAGGTATATTATGAAGCAGCGTTCAAGGATAATCATCTATTTTATAATGTCCATATTGATAGCGGGAATGCTATCCTCCGTACTGACGATATATCTTGTAAACACCAGCAGGCAAAATGAGGAACTACTATCATCAAGTGAGTAGGAGACGCTCCGCGAGGCCGCTTTGGTAAGCGAAATAGCTGATAAAATTGATGAGTATTTTTATTTTGATAAGCCTGAACGTTCATCACTTTTAAATGCGGCTGCGCAGGGCATGGTGGCTTCATTAAATGATGATTATGCAAAATATTACACTAACGAAGAATACGAAAGCTACCTTTCAAACATGAACGGGGAATACAGCGGAATTGGCATTCTTGTCAGTCAGCCGGATGATATAGGAGCGGAAATTTTAGACGTATATGAAGGCAACCCCGCCGCAACGGCGGGTGTACAATCGGGAGATATAATAATAAAGGTAGATGGAAACGAAATAAGCAATATGACGCTGGAAAATCTCTCATATGCAATAAATGGGGAGATAGGCACTAATGTAACTCTCACCTTAAAGCGGGCTGAGGATAACGGAAACACCTCTGAACTGGATATAGAGGTGACCAGAGCCATTGTAAACATAAAAAGGGTACATCATTTCTTATTTAACCAACGTACCGGATATATACGGATAGATATGTTCTCGGGCGAATGCGCAAAGGAATTTGAGGACGCAGTACGGGATCTTAGTGATAGAGGAATGAAGTCGCTTGTAATAGATTTAAGGAACAATCCTGGGGGATCGCTTGACGCAGTGGTCAACATAGCGGATGCAATACTTGGACAATGTACCATCGTATCGATTAAGGGTAACAATCCTGAGGATGAAAGGGTATATACCTCAAACGCCAAGGGGATAAGCGTACCTATAGCAGTTATGATAAACGAAAATTCGGCGTCGGCAAGCGAAATACTTGCCGCGTCCGTACAGGAGAACAAAGCCGGTGCTATTGTAGGCATGCCGTCCTTTGGGAAGGGAATTGTTCAAACCACAATGAGGCTTGATTCCAACCTGGGATGGCTTAAGCTTACGACCGAGGCGTATTATACTCCAAAGGGCAACAATATCCACGGTGTAGGAATAATGCCTGATATTGAGGTGGATTTAAAGGATGAACTCAAGGGGCTAACCATTTCACAGTTAATCAGTGATTACCAGCAGGATGATACCCAGCTTTGGGCAGCGCTGGATTATGTAAGAGCCAAGGCGATCAAATAACAAAAACCCGCTAAGTTTTGAAAACCGCTTTTAAAGGCAGGAGGCCCAAACGGCTCCTGCCTTATGGTTTGCGGTTAATTATGCTTAGCTTTTTATGCGTATTTCCTCATGTTTCTGAGCGCGCTTTTTTCAAGCCTGGAAACCTGGGCCTGTGAAATCCCTATCTCTGACGCAACTTCCATTTGGGTTTTTCCCTCGAAAAACCTGAGGCGCAGAATCCGCTTTTCCCGCTCGCCCAGTCTGTCCAGTCCGCTTTCTACAGCTATTCCATCAAGCCACAACTCCTCTGACGTCTTATCGTCCTTAATTTGATCCATAACATAAATTGCATCGCCATCATCATGGTATATTGGTTCAAACATCGATATTGGATCCTGTATTGAATCAAGCGCGTATACAACATCCTCCTCCTTCATCTCAAGGGCCTTCGCTATTTCAGATAGCTGCGGCTCCCTGTTTTCGTCGTGCATAAGCCTTGAGCGTACCTGCAGGGCCTTATAGGCCGTATCTCGCAGGGACCTGCTTACCCTGAGAGCGTTATTGTCCCTCAAATGCCGCCTTACCTCTCCGATTATCATTGGTACAGCATAGGTTGAAAACCTTACTCCATGCGAGAGATCAAAGTTGTCGATGGCCTTAATCAGGCCTATGCAGCCAACCTGAAACAGATCGTCCATCTGCTCCCCTCTATTTGAAAACCGTTGAATAACGCTCAGGACCAACCTAAGGTTCCCGGTTATAAACTCTTCGCGCGCTTCAATATTCCCAGCTTTAATACGCTGCAGCAGCTCGGTGCTCTGCTTTGCGTTCATCATGGGCAACTTTGATGTGTCCACTCCGCAAATTTCAACCTTGTTGATCGCCATGGTACATACACCCCTTGCCTTAATTATTTGCTTTCAACAGCTAAGGGCGAACAGCCCCTGTCATATGCCAGCCATTTAATATTTTGCGCGTTTACAGCTTTTATAAACGTAAATTACCACATTAGCAAAAAATCGCAATTTTCTGAGCATTTTGAACTGAATGTACATAACACCGTGGAATAAAATGCCGCGGCATCCTAAAACATTTCAATTCTATAATGCTTTATTACCAATCATTGGCCGCAAACGTACTTTTTATCCGAATACACAGCGGATTAATGACATATGAATTACCAAGCATGTTCATATGGGGGGTATAGCTTTGCAGGATTATATTGAAGACAGGGTCTTGCGCGTTGCGCAGCATCTTATTGAGCACAGCGCTACCGTCAGAAGCGCGGCCGCAGTGTTCGGAATATCAAAATCAACGGTTCACAAGGATATGACCGAAAGGTTGAAAACTATCAATCCTTCTCTTTATGAGCAGGTAAGTGCGGTGCTATTGAAAAATAAGGCGGAAAGGCATATACGTGGAGGTGAGGCCACACATAGGAAATACCGCGGGGACTAATTCTGGTTTTTATTGCCGCTCAATCAGGGCGGTTTTATTAATTTTAGCCTGTTAATCTGGAATTATACAACCCACGAATTTATATGAATCTTAGTAAAGACCGTATATGTAATCAAAAGTGGGACAAAGCCGGCATGCCGCTTTGCCCCATATAAAGCCTTGCTTTATCCAAGCTTATAGCCCCCGTGGAGACCGTTATATGGTGAAAGCACCATAGTTTTAT
>CAYSKA010000125.1:0-4612 GCA_964431505.1 uncultured Oscillospiraceae bacterium | reverse complement strand
ACAATCTCAAGAAAACTCCGCTATATGACACCCATATTGAGTTAAACGGAAAGATGGTGGACTTTGGCGGATGGGCATTGCCCGTTCAGTATTCGTCAATAATAGATGAACACAGGGCTGTGCGTGAGCGCGTTGGATTGTTTGACGTGTCCCATATGGGCGAAGTGATGGTTACCGGAAGCAACGCGCGCGCATATATACAAAACCTCATCACAAACGATATTTCCAATATGAAGCCTGGGCGCGTGCGCTATTCGCCGGTGTGCTACGAAAACGGCGGCACCGTGGATGATATCCTGGTATATATGCTTGATAATGACAAGTACCTGCTGGTGGTAAACGCGGGCAATACGGATAAGGACTACGATTGGTTCATGCAGCATGCGGCAGGGGATGTAACGCTTGAAAACCAGTCCGCGTCCTGGGCGCAGCTTGCCCTTCAGGGGCCGCTTTTCAAGGACGTGCTGGACCGCGCAGGCTACGAGGGAGAAGTGCCGGTAAAGAACTATACCTTTGTTGAAAACATGACGGTCGCCGGCGTCCCCTGCCTTGTGTCAGTAACGGGCTATACCGGGGAAAGCGGCGTTGAATTATACTGCGCGGCTCAGGACGCCGCCCGTCTGCACGCGGCGCTGATGGACGCTGGCAGGGAATTTGGATTGCTTCCGTGCGGCCTTGGCGCGCGCGATACGCTGAGGTTTGAAGCATCCATGCCTCTATACGGCCATGAACTGAGCAGCGAAATCACGCCGATGGAAGCGGGCCTAAACTTTGCTATTAAGCTTAATAAGGAAAGCTTTATCGGTAAAGCAGCGCTCGAAGCCCCTGTAGAGCGGGTTAGAATCGGCCTTAAGCTCATCGGCAAGGGCATTGCCCGCGAGCACGCCGAGGTGTTGGCTAACGGCAGGAACGTGGGATTTGTAACGTCGGGAAGTCCAGCTCCGGCGCTGGGCGGCAACTACGCCATGGCGCTTGTCAGTGCTGGCGACGCGGCATATGATGAATATGATATAGTAGTTCGCGGGCGCAGTATAAAAGCGCAGCGCGTCGAGCTTCCATTTTATAAAAAGGCAAAATAGGCGCTTAAAGGGCGTAAGCACCGGTATTTATTAGCATAAACCGGCGTATGCGCCATATTAAATAAAATGCATAAATTTAGGAGGTAATACGATGATACCCACCGACCGTAAATACACCAAAGAGCACGAATGGATCCTTATTGAGGGCAATGTGGCTAAAATAGGCATAACCGACCATGCGCAAGAAGCTATGGGCGATATAGTATATGTCGAGCTTCCCGCGATTGACGATGAATTTTCAGTGGGCGATTCCCTTGCGGTTGTTGAAAGCGTAAAGGCCGTTTCCCAGATATATACCCAGATTGCCGGAAAGGTAGTCGAGGTTAACGAAGCGCTGGACGACTCCCCCGAAATTCTGAACGCTGACCCCTACGGCAATTTTATAGCAGCGATAGAGTCCGCCTCCATCGATGAGGACGAATTCCTGTCAGCGGACGAATACAGCGCGCTGCTCGCGGCAGGGGAATAAGCATAGGGTTTGGCGGCCGCCCTTTGGCCGCGTTGTACAGGGGTTTTCCAGAGTTGGGAAATCCTCTTAACCTATAAATTATATATTTTATATAGCATTCGTGCTGATGAAAGGACTGAAGACAGACGATGAAGAGCTACGTTCCAAACACCGCCGCAGAACGCGCGGAAATGCTCAAAGCCATTGGCATGTCCTCAATGGAAGACCTGTTTAAGGATATCCCCGAGGATGTGCGGCTAAAAGCTCCTCTAAAGCTTAACAGGGGAATGAGCGAGGAGGAGGTGCGCCGCATATTCCGGGCCTATGCCAAAAATACCAGCGCATCCATGCCCATTTTCAGGGGCGCGGGCGCATACAGGCATTATATACCGTCAATCGTGCCCCAGCTTGCCGGGCGCTCGGAGTTTTATACTGCATACACCCCTTACCAGGCTGAAATGAGCCAGGGCATGCTGCAGGGGCTGTTTGAATACCAGACGCTGATCTGCCGCCTTACCGGCATGGACGTTTCAAACGCGTCCGTATACGATGGAGCGACGGCGGCGGCCGAAGCCATGCTCATGCTCCGCGACGCCAAGAGGCGCAAAAAAGTGCTTGTCAGCGCCGGCCTCCACCCCGAAGTGCGCGCGGTAATAGGCACATATTCGCGGTTTTGCGGAATTGAAACGGTTGAAATCCCTCTTAATGGGGACGGAGTTACCGATATTGGCGAACTGAAGGCAAATTCGGAGGGTGCGGCCGGCTTTATTGCGGCCAACCCCAACTTTTACGGCTGCCTTGACGATATGGACGCGCTCAGCGAAGCGGTGCACGGCTTTGGCGGGCTGTTTGTGAGCTATGTAAATCCCATATCCCTGGGCCTATTAAAGCGTCCCGGGGACTATGGCGCGGATATCGCCGTGGGCGACGCCCAACCCCTGGGTCTGCCGCTGTCATACGGCGGGCCGTATTGCGGGTTCATGTGCGCGACGAATAAGCTGATGCGCAACCTGCCTGGCCGCATTGCGGGCCAGACGGCCGATAAGGATGGCGGACGCGTGTTCGTGCTTACGCTGCAGGCACGCGAGCAGCATATACGCAGGGAAAAGGCGTCGTCCAACATCTGTTCCAATCAGATGCTGTGCGCCATAATGGCAAGCATATACCTCAGCGCCATGGGCCCTGAAGGCATGCGCGAGGTGGCGGAGCAGAACCTGCAGAAGGCGCACTATTTAAGCGAAGGCATAACAAGGATTGGAGGCGCTAAGCTCCGCTATGGCAATACGCCGTTCTTCAATGAATTTACCGTAGACTTTGACAAGGATTCATCGGTGATAAACGCCGCGCTCAAGTCAAGGGGATACGTTGGCGGGATGCGGCTTGGATACTATGGATGCGACGACAACGGGATTTTAATGTGCGCTACGGAGATGAACACCAGGGACGAAATCGACGGGTTCCTCTCCGCTATAGAGGAGGTGCTGAAATGAGGAGCGAATATCCGCTGATTTTTGAACGCAGCAGGGCGGGCCGCAGGGCCTATGACCTTGTGGAGCTCGACGTCCCCAGCCTTGACGGGCTTATACCAGAAAGCATGGCGGGCTCAGGGCCGCTGGATCTGCCCGAAATAGCCGAAGTTGACCTTGTAAGGCATTATACGAACCTCTCGCGCAGGAATTTCGGCGTTGATAACGGGTTTTACCCGCTTGGCTCCTGCACGATGAAGTATAACCCCAAGCTGAACGAGGAGGTGGCTTCCACCTTTGACGGGCTGCATCCCCTGCTCGACCAGGACATGGCCCAGGGCGCGCTTGACATGATGCTTGACCTCGACCGCGCGCTGTGTGAAATAACGGGCATGGACAAGTTTACGCTTCAGCCCGCGGCTGGCGCGCATGGCGAGTTTACGGGACTTATGATAATCAAGGCATACCACGAGATGCGCCAGGATTTTGGCCGCAGCGTAATGATAGTGCCTGATTCGGCGCACGGCACCAATCCGGCGTCGGCGTCGATGGCCGGATTTAAGACCAGGGAGATTAAGTCCGCTCCCGACGGGAGCGTTGACCTTGACGCCCTTCGCGCGGCGGTAGGGCCGGACACCGCCGGGCTAATGCTGACAAACCCGTCCACACTAGGGCTGTTTGAGGGGAATATAACCGCGATAGCCAAGATCGTTCATGAGGCGGGCGGACTGCTGTATTACGACGGCGCGAACCTCAATGCGATAATGGGCGTTGTGCGTCCTGGCGACATGGGGTTTGACGTGGTACATCTTAACCTGCATAAAACGTTTTCAACGCCGCATGGCGGAGGCGGCCCGGGCGCGGGGCCCGTAGGCGTTAAAAAAGAGCTTATCCCATACCTGCCCTACCCCGTTGTTATGGCGCATCATGGCGGGCCTGCCGCTCTTTATTATGACAGGCCGCTTTCCATCGGCAAGGTCAAGAGCTTTTATGGGAACTTCCAGGTGCTGGTCAAGGCGTGGGCGTATATACTGTCCCTTGGCGCCGAAGGGCTTAGGGAGGCGAGCGAAAACGCCGTGCTCAACGCGAACTACCTTCTGCATCACCTCAAGGGCGCCTACTGCGCGCCGCATGACCGTGTATGCATGCATGAATTTGTAATAAACCCAGGCAAGCTTGTTGAAAACGGGGTGCATACCACGGATATCGCAAAGGCGCTGATCGACCGCGGCTACCATCCGCCGACGATCTATTTCCCGCTTATCGTGCCGGAGGCCATGATGATAGAGCCTACCGAAACCGAAAGCCGTGAAACGCTCGACGAGTTTATCGCCGCAATGCTTGACATAGCGCGCGAGGCTGGAGAAGATCCCGAAAGCCTGCACAGCGCGCCGGTGACAACGCCCGTCGGCAGGCCCGATGAGGTCGCCGCCGCGCGCAAGCCGGTGGTCAAGTACGAAGGATAGATTGCCTCCGCTCACCCGTTCGCAAGGTGTAATTTTGACCGCACATGTCGCTCAAAATTACGAATTGATATTTGCCTCCGGCGGCTTAGAACCTATTACCGCCATAGGCGGTTCAAAAAACGGATAGCTCCGGTTTTTGAGTTTTTCCGGATG
>CAYSKA010000124.1:0-4634 GCA_964431505.1 uncultured Oscillospiraceae bacterium | reverse complement strand
CACAGGCAATTTCATTTATGGTATACTGGGTTTTATAAAATTTGCTTGGAGGTTTTAAATGTTACCTTTTGACATTCGACCGGCAACGCCGCTTGATAAAGAATTCATTTGCGATATTAGTAAGGAGTCGATTTCAAAATACTTTGAATCGGCTAATTGGGATGAGGAGCAGCAGCGTGGGTCTTTTGAAGAGAATTTCAGCCTAGATACCTGCTCCATAATTATGGTTATGGGTATATCCGTAGGTTTTGTAGCCATTCAGGAATCTGCTGATAGGCTGCAGATAACGGATATAAATCTTGCTCCTCCTGCAAGGAACAAGGGAATAGGCACCGGTGTAATTGAGGATATAGCCGATTTTGCGAGGTGGCATGGGAAGCCGGTGTATATCAACTGCTTAAAAGCAAATGAGGGAGCCCGCCGCTTTATAGAGAGGCTGGGATTTAAGCTTTGCGGAAAAACGGATTTAAATTATGAGTTCATATTGACGCCGACGGACGTGGAGTAGGCGATGGTCGTAGTATTGGTCATTGCGGGCATATTCCTGTTGTTCTTTTCCGTCTCAATATTCATCTATGAAAAGGTATTCAACAGACGCACCGACATACCGGAATCGGTGTTCGAACCCTCGTTCGGCGATACTCCCGGTTTGGAACGGCGGCAAATTGAGTTTAAGAGCAAGCGGACGAAAGCACTTAGGGGATATATATACTACAGCAACCATGACTCCCCCGTTGATGGCCTAATCGGTGTAATTATACTCGTTCACGGCTTTGGCACAACGCACATGGATTATCTTCATCTCATAGAATGGTTTGTTAAAAGCGGTTTTGCCGTGTTTTCATATGACAATACAGGCTGTGGAGAGAGCGAAGGCAGCTCTATGTGCGGCCTTCCTAACGCCGTACACGACCTTGAATGTGCAATAAAATGTATTAGGCAGGATTCTGAGCTTAGCGGACTGCCCCTGTTTATATTCGGTCACAGTTGGGGCGCCTATGCAACGACATCGGTGTTGGCACATATAGGCGGCATAACGGCCGCAGTTGGATGCTGCGGCTTTGACACTTCGCTTGATATGCTTAAATGTTATTCCACCGCTTTTACCGGGAGGATTGGCCTTTTGATAATACCGTTCGCAGCCCTATACGAACGAATCAAATTTGGCCGCTATTCAGCCATTTCAGGTTCCTATGGCGTTTTAAACTCCAATGCAAGGGTAATGCTTATACACAGTAAGGAGGATGAGGTAGTTCCATACAAGTGCAGCGTTGCCGCGCATGTTAAGCCATTTATAGAGTCGAACGGACGCGTTAATGTAAAGCTGTACAGCGACCGGGGACATAATGTGTTTCGATCGGACGCCTCGATTGTATATAGGTCTGAAATGGTAGCTAAACAGATGAAGCTTAGAAAACGCTATGGTAACAACATTCCAAAAAAGATTTGCGATGAATATGCAAAGGGTATTGATAAACGCTTGCTTTCAGAGCTTAAAGTTGATTTGATGGAGGAGATAACCACGTTTTTTACAAGTTCGTTAAAGTAATTTTAATCCCTTTATTCTTAAAATAACAAAGGGCCTTTTCTAAGCAAGAAAAAGGGCCTTTAATCCATTATAGTAAAATCATTTGATTATCTTGATACCTCCGATAATTGGAAGTTCCTTTGCCTGACCGTTTGCAGCATTTATAATCCCTATGATTGACAGCACAACCGGAGCAATCCATACAAGCGATAGTATTGTGCTAAACATATACCCCAATGCAAAGTTGATTGCATACATAACGGTCGTTATTATAATATTCGCGACACACCAAATAGCCTCAAGTATAAAGAGGTTAAGTCCCTGCTTTGCATGAAATTGCGCAAACTTTGAATCCCTGGAAGCGAAGAAAGGTATCAGGCATAGTATTGATATATATGAAACAATTGCTATACCCTTATTTCTTTCTATATCATCGCTTGAAAACTCGTTGGTAATGTCGGGGGTATCGAAAATCGTATTTCCTGAATGCCCACCTTCCCCATTCTCCTTGTTTTGTTCATTATAAACGCGCTGGCCGCATGACGGACAGAATCTGGCGCTATCCTCAAGCTTGGTGCCGCACTTACTGCAAAAAGCCATAGATGTAACCTCCTAAAATCTTATATAATCAATGATTCCAGTCCATAGTAGATTATTCCTATAGATCAAAAAATTCAATACAGCAGCTTCCTCACTGGCAAGCCTAACTCAGCAGAGGAAGCAAACTGTTAAGCAGATCCATACCAAATCTGCTTATATAATTGACAATCAACATTCCCAATATAATGGACAGTATGATATAAACAACCATCATTATAAGCGATGCCCTTGCGTAATTTCTCGTATTGGGGTTTTTCGCCCCACCGCATGCCCACACTATTAATAGTACAAGGTTTACTATAGGTATCATCATAAGAAACGCTATACCGATAAACGCGCCCACGCTGAGAGGCTCGTATCTTGTTTCCCTTGCAGGGGGGCTGAACGTCCTCTCGGTACCTGCGTTATTAGGTGGTATATTACGAGCTGCCTGAGGGTTGATGTTATCAACCCTGGGCTGCGCGGGATTTTGAGACGGCTGGGGCCGTACATCCTTATACTGTTCAGAAGAACGCTCCCCTGGTTTGTCAGTCTTAACATTTGATATCACAGCTCCGCATAGGGTGCAAAATTTTGTCCCTTCAGCAAGCCGAGTTCCGCACTTGGTACAAAACGCCATAAATCCCCTCCAAGACCTTCACAATATTATCTAGTATATAACGGTAATACCCGCTTTTCAATACAAGCTATGAAAATTAATTTTTATTTTAAGCAGTTTAGCTTAGCGTTGCTGCCATTGCTGTTTTTGGTTTTTACCTCCATAACTTGTATGCTTTGTGATATGATATAGGTACATACCAGAAAGGTTTTTAAAATAATTATGGCATACCAAGCATTATACCGTAAATACCGTCCCAGGACATTCGATGATGTTATAGGCCAGGAGCATATAACAACCGTACTTAAAAATCAAATTCTGTCAGGGCATGTTGCGCATGCGTACCTTTTTTGCGGAACACGCGGTACGGGAAAAACCAGTACCGCAAAGATACTTGCAAGAGCAGTAAACTGCACTTCCTCTACAGATGGGAACCCATGCGAAAGATGCGATAATTGTATTATAGGCGATAATGAAAACATAGATATCGTAGAGCTTGACGCCGCATCCAATAATGGAGTGGCAGATGTTCGCATGCTTATGGATAAGGCTTCGTTCCTTCCTCTTCGTCTGAAGACAAAAGTATACATAATAGATGAAGCGCATATGCTATCCACCCCCGCGTTTAACGCCTTGTTAAAAACGCTTGAAGAACCTCCTGAGCATGTAATGTTTATCCTTGCTACAACCGAACCTCAGAAACTGCCGGCTACAATCATATCCCGTTGTCAAAGGTTTGACTTTAAGCGTATCTCCGCTTTTGATATAGTAAAACGTCTTAAAGCCGTTCTTAAAGACGCGGAATCACATATTTCTGATGAAGGCTTGCTTGCCATCGCACGGGCGGCCGACGGCGCTATGCGCGATGCGTTGAGCCTTTCAGACCAATGTATATCCTTTTGCGGCAGGGACGTTAGTACGGAAATGGTATACAGCGTTCTTGGAAGCGCTGATACTGGATGTATTTTTTCCATCGCCGACGCTATTATAGATTCCGATGCGCAAAAGGCTATGTGCCAGCTTAACGAAATAGTGTTATCCGGACGCGACTTAAGCGTATTCATCCATGATTTTGCCTCGCATATGAGGGCATTATTGATGGCCAAACTATGTGGAAGCTGCTGCGATATGCTCGACTGCACCGACGAGGTTATGAAAAGCTATATCGCTCAGTCTCAGCGCTGTACTGTGGAACGGCTTGTGCGCGTGATTGAACTTTTGTTAAAAACGCAAAGCGATATGAGATGGCTTACGCTTCCAAGGGTTTTGATTGAAAATACGCTTGTTGTCGCATGCCTCCCAGAGGAATGCTCCGATATTTTATCGCTGTTGGACAGGGTGTCCGGCCTTGAAGCGCGGATAAACGACAGCTTTAAGGGAGCGTCATATACGCATGAATCCGTAGATAGCCGCCTAGAGGATAGAATCGTCAGTATTGAGAAAATGCTGTCCGAATCCTCTATGCGGCTCAAGTCTTTAGATTTAAGCGGCGATGAGGCTGGTTTGTCTGAAGGGCCTAGGCCTACAGCTATTATCGAACAGGCTGAGTATAAAGTAAAGATGGGAGAAGGCCTCGACGAGGCTACTCGTAACAGGCTTAAGGATATCGTGAATAAGCTTATGGATGAACTCAAGGGTTCCATTCCCATAGCGTGGCCCATACTTATGCAGCGAAAATCAGCCTGGTTTGAAGACGGTTACCTGAAAATTGGATTTACTCAAAGCGGTTTTGTTGACCAGCTGAATACGGCGAATCTGAAAAATGAAATAGCTCAAGTTCTTAAGAGAATAGATCCAACATTAAAATTGGGTTTTGTCCATTTGCGCTATCAGGAAGATTTTTCTGAGCTGAGCGACCTGTTTGGAAATATGCTCGACTTTGAGGATATAGGCGGTGAACGCGCCCAG
>CAYSKA010000123.1:0-4638 GCA_964431505.1 uncultured Oscillospiraceae bacterium | reverse complement strand
AACTGATATACAAATATGTTAAAGGTATTTCGTTTGACACCCTCGAACAAAGAATTCTTTCAGAGTACAATGAAAAATTTGATGACCAAAAAAGGGGGCTGATGCATGAGTACGTTACATCCCTTATAAGTATTTCAAAGGACCTCTGTTCCCATATCGACCCAGGGGATGAAGCGATAAAACGGTTTTTTGGGCGCTATACAGCTGACACAAACTTAACAGAAATATGCCTGGCAAAGGTAATGACATATGCATTTACAAACATTGAGATCACCGGCTTTGACGAATCCGTAGATTACATAAAGGCAAGATTCAAATATATAATGGAGTCTGAATTCAGCTTCTGCAGGATTGGCCACCTTGGTTTTATTGAGTATGCCCAAATACCCGCCAACACGTCCAAGAAGGCGCTTAAGGATCAGATTGACCTATTGGACATACAAGGACAGTATAAATGGGATATACTCATGGCCTTTTCCGATTTCGACAGTGAGCTTAACAAACTTGTGGACATAATCAGGCCGGTTGCCGACGGGCTTATTGATAGACTGAGGGTGTTGGATGAAGCTGTTGCTAATCGAACGGAATTTTGGCGTAATTATTTCAGTAAAACTACTATGGCTCAGCTTATCGCTTCGCAGGGAGGCGATGAGAGCGAGTTTGTGGGAAGAGATATGCTGGTTACGTTCTGGCGTATTCCATGCGATTATATAACCGCCGACGCACTTGCGGATAATGACAGCATTATATGCCTGTATATAGGCATGCTTGTTGAGCCTGATATCGTATCGGACAGCAAAAAACTCGGGATAGACATGATTCAAAGCACACTGCATATTCTGGGGAACAAAAAAAGGCTTGAAATACTTCATCTATTAAAGCATAAAAGATTATTTGGGTACGAAATCGCATCTATAGTCGGCCTAGACGCTACTACGGTATCCAGGCATCTGTCCGCGCTGAGCAAATGCGGTATGGTTACTGCGGAAAAGGGAGAAGGGCATATCATATACTACACCGCTGATAAAAATAATATAAAGAGGTTTTTCAACACAGTATATAGGATACTTATTGATGATTAATATTGCAGCCATGTTAAAATAATATATTATAACCGAACTCTATATATGCCTTGACATTCATACGATAGATGTTTAAACTATGTATAGTGCATAAATTAGCAACATATGATGCAATAAAAAACCATATAGTGGCATATTAACTGCAGGCTGTTTATGCATAAGCCGGTTTTGCAAAAAACCTAAAAATGAGGAGGTATTGTAAATGAAGACGACCATTAGAAAACTCGTCTGCTTACTAACTGTGATCTGCCTTATCCTTCCGGCTATTGCCACAGCGGCAGGCGACGCGATTTTTAAGCCGAGCTACAGCTACAACGAGCATGACGCTAGCGCGCTTCGTGAGTTTCTTGATCAGGAAAGCCGGTTTGGTGGATCAAACGGATCGATGCTTAATCCTGATTACGACCCTGATGATCCTTCTACATGGGGCGGCGTAAGCTGGAACCAGGACGGCCGGATAGTAGATATTACATGGATCGGCCAACTTGTAACCGGTGCTATCGACCTAAGCGACTGTACGGAGATACGCTCCCTGAATTTCTATCTTTGCGGTATGACGAGCATCAATGTAAGCGGCTGCAGCCGCCTGATTACTTTGAACTGTGAAAACAATGGCCTGAACTATCTGAATGTGGACGGCTGTTCCGATTTGTCGGGATTGATATGCAACAAGAATGAATTGACAGCATTGGATTTAGAGGACTGTACCAATCTCAAATCATTGAACTGCATGAATAATAGTTTATCAGAACTCGACCTTACAAATAGCGTAGAATTAGTAAATCTGTATAGCTGGGATAACCCGTTAAAATCTGTAATGTTAAATTCACAAGCCATGGAGATGTCCCCAGTGCGCCTTGTAGCATCAGAGAATGGCGCCGTTGCCCTTGATACTATGCGGGCGGCAGACGAAACCTTCTTGCGCGCTGTTGCTCATGCCGACAACGGCTATGAGTTTGAAGGATGGTACAACGGCGACGGAGCTATGGTTTCCGACAGCATCCTGTATATGATGAGGGAGCCTGGGGAATATGAACTTGAAGCCAGATTTGAATATACTGGAGAGGACAGGCCTGACCTGGCAAGCCTTAGAGCATTTCTTGAAACCGAGGACGCCGATGGCGTAAAAAACGGCGACAAAGTGGCGTGGTGGGATATAGCATATGACCCTGATGATCCGGAAACCTGGGGCGGTGTACGCTGGTCAGACGTTCCAAGGACCACGGACAGCCATATAACCGACCTTGAATGGGGCGGACGGGGCCTGGTAGGCAGTTTGGACCTAAGCGGCCAGCGCGCCCTTAGAGACGTCTACTTGTCGGGCAATAATTTATCGTCGCTGAACTTGAGCAATTCAGTAACGATGAGAAACCTTTGGGCAGGAAGCTCCAACTTATTGTCCGTTGATGTTACGGGATGTTCTGGATTGGAGGAACTCGATGTATCAAGAAATCTGCTGTCGAAGTTATCTATAGAAGACTGCCTTTCATTAAAAAATCTGCGTTGTGATTACATGGAAAGTTTTGCAGAACTGGATCTAAGCGGCGGCCTGTCATTGGAACGCATATATTGCCAGCGCACGGCGGTGAGCGAGATCGATATATCGTCCTGCGTTTCCCTTCTTGCAGTCTATGCGGGCGAAAACCCGGGTTTGACAAGCATTGATGTTTCTAATTGCCCCAATATAGAGACAATAAGCGTGAATTCCTGCAATATAGAGGAGCTGGACCTCAGCGGTGCTACAACTCTTACAGGACTTGACTTAGATTCTAATGGTATGAAAACCTTGAAGCTTGATGGATGCACAAGCTTAAGAAGTTTATCCTGTATCGAAAACGAGCTTACAGAGCTTGATTTGTCAGGATGTGAGACGCTAATGCTGCTGTTTGCCAGCGACAACAACCTGAGCAGCTTGAACATTGATGATTGCCTGAATCTGCAAACCCTGCATGTTGCTAATAATAATCTGTCCGGTCGGCTTGAACTCAGAGATTACGAAGCTCTTACGGATATCGAATGCTACAATAACAATCTATCCGAGCTATATCTTGGAAGCAATCTCATATACGTTTATTGCTATGGAAACAACCTTACCAAGCTTGAAATTGATGCTAGTCAAAATTTGTGGAGGTTGCACTGTTATGACAATAACCTTACCGAGCTTGATGTCGAAAATTATATAAGGCTTGAGGAGCTATACTGCCAGGACAATGATATTGAGAGACTTGAACTAGGCGGATGTACGGAGCTCAGGGTTCTTTATACATCGGGAAATCCGCTCAACTATGTTCATACCGGTTCTGAAGGGATGGGAGCATATCCTGTAACGGTATCCTCACAGATGGGAGGCTATGTTGAGCTTCAAAGGGAGCAGGTCTGGATAATGTACCTTCCGCTGACCGCTGCCGCCTATGCGCACGAAGGCTATGAATTTACAGGCTGGTACGATGAGAATGGCGAGCTCGTCTCCACGGTATCCCCCTTTATCATGGAGACGGGCAGCTATAACATCGAAGCGCGTTTCGCTTCGCTTAACGATACATACACCGTTACGTTTATCGACGGCCTTACGGGGGATACAATCGACGTGCAGACCATACCCGAGGGGGAGGACGCTATTGAACCCGAAGCACCCGAACATGAGGGCTATGAGTTTATCGGCTGGGACGGTGATTACACGAACGTAACATCGGATTTGACAATAACTGCAATTTACGAAGAGGTTATGAACTACAGCGTTGAGGTGGGCCATGTAAACGCTAACCAGGGCGGCAGGGTATTAGTCCCGATTAGTATGGACAGTCTCGCCTCTGGAGTGTTCACCATAAGCTATGATTCGGATGCGCTCAGGTACATCACATATACCAATCCTGACGCTAACGCCTTTGTAGTGATCAATGAGCGCGATCAGGGAATGTTGGATATCGCGGTTGTCAATCCCTTGGGAAATTATGAAGGCGAGTGCATTTCGCTTGAATTCGCGGTATCGGCGGATGCTGCGGGCACGTACGAACTTGACCTCACGGTTACTGACGGCGCAAGCATAGTTGACGGAACCACCATTTCCGTTGAAGGGTATGACATCAGCGCTGTGAGCGGTTCGATAACCGTATCCACTGAATTCAGGGTAACATTCAACTACATGGTAGACGGCGAATGGGTGGCCCAGACGCAGACCGTGGCGGCGGGGGAGGCCGCGATTTCACCGGAGGCGCAGCCGCAGCCGCATGGAATAACACAGTATATATTCCTCAGCTGGGATGCTGATTTTTCAGCGGTTTATTCCGATATTGAAGTAACAGCGGAATACGGCCTGCTGGGCGATGTGTTTACAGACGATCAGCCCAATATATCGGATGTGTTGATGATAATGCGGAGTGCAGCGGGAATGGAGCAGCTTAGTGAGCTGCAGACCCTGCTTGCCGACGTAAATGGCTCAGGGGCGTTGGATATAGGCGACGCGCTCTATCTGATGCGGCTGATTATAGGGATGGAAGACTTTAACCGCTAATTTATCCCTGCCCTTTAGATTAACTATTGAAATGCCTCCGGCAAG
>CAYSKA010000122.1:0-4828 GCA_964431505.1 uncultured Oscillospiraceae bacterium | reverse complement strand
AACCTGCCTCCTCAAAAAAATGGCGCAGCCACTTTTTTGACACTCTAAGGCGCCGTATGGCGCCCTTAAGAAAAATTAATTCAATCAAAAGTCCGCCATTTTATTAGCCTGCGTTCTAAAGAGGCAACACCATAATACATTAACGCCGCAAGGATGCAGAGCACCACTATGCTCGCCATTACCAGATCCAGCTTAAATACCTGTCCGCCGTATACTATAAGGTAGCCAAGCCCTGCCTCTGAAACCAAATACTCGCCGACTATTACCCCTACCCAGCTCATTCCTACGCTTATTTTAAGCGCTGATATTATAGTGGGTACACTTGAGGGCAGGATGACCATAGTAAATATTTGGAGTTTGGATGCCCCCAGCGTGCGCATCAGCATTTGCTTTTCCCCGCCAATCTCCACAAAGCCCGACAGCACGCTCATCGTCGTAACTATAACCGAAATCAGCAGCGCCATTACTATTATTGACTCAACTCCCGCGCCTACCCATACTATCAGGATTGGTCCCAAAGCAATTTTTGGCAACGCATTCAGTATTACAAGATACGGATCCAGAATTTGCGACAGGGTTGGGCTCCACCACAGCAAAACGGCAATAAGCGTTCCAAGCGCTGTTCCCGCAACAAAGCCCACAACGGTTTCATAAAGCGTAATCCCAATATGGCGGAATAGCTCCCCTCCATTATACAGGCTGATCACCGTTTCCACTATTCTTGAGGGACTTGAGGTTATAAACGGGTCAATCCAGCCAGCTCCTGCCGCAGCTTCCCAAAGCCCGATTACAGCTATCAGCAGCGCATACCGCATAAATACTACAAAGTTCTTATGCCTTTTTATTCTTTTAAGATAACTAAGATGTTCGTCAGAATAGTTGTTTATATTCTTCATAAGAATCAAGCTCCCTCCATATTCTATCAAAGTAATCCTTAAAGCCCGGCGTATTTCGCCTGCTAAGAGGTGTGTCTGCATCAAGCTGGATTACGTGTTCGCTCTTTAGCCTTGCGGGACGTTTGGTAAACACTAGCACGCGGTCACTCATAGCTATGGCCTCCGCTATATCATGGGTCACTAAAATGGCCGTTTTCTCTTCGTTTCTAATTATTGAATAAATCTCGTCTGCTATCTTTAGCCTGGTTAAATAATCAAGCGCGGAAAACGGTTCGTCCAGAAGCAATATCTCAGGTGAAAACGCCAGCGTGCGTATAAGCGCAGCCTTTTGTCTCATCCCTCCCGAAAGCTGCCTTGGGTAGCTATCCTTGAAATCATACAGTCCATATTCCGCAAGCAGACGCAGTGCGTTGGCCCGCGTTTCGCTGTTTGCGATCCGCTTAACCTCAAGCCCAAGCATTATATTGCCTTCGATTGTCCGCCATTCAAGCAGGAAATCCCTTTGAAGCATATACCCAACCTTTTCATGCATGCCCCTTACCGATTTACCTAAAATGGATACCTCTCCATCCGATGGAGTCATAAGTCCCGCAATCATTGACAACGCGCTTGTCTTTCCGCAGCCGGATGGTCCTACTATTGATACAAACTCTCCTTTTTTAACTTCGAGGCTTAATTTATCTATTGCGAGCGTTTCCGCGTGCGGCTCGTGATATGTAAGGCTTACTCCCTTCAGCTCTACTACCGCTGGTATCATCAAAATGCCTCCAATGCTAATTGATATGCCTGCCAGAACGCGCCCGTGGCTTTCCATAGTAAATCCGCGCCCGCCGTCCGGTGCATCATACACCAATCTATTCTGCGCCTCAGGCTTGCGTGAACGCATTCAAGCCGAATAGCATATTCAGTATAAAAGGCGCTTTCAGCTAATATTCAATATATAGGGAGGTGATGAAGTGTTCAGAAGAAACCTTGGCTCATTTTTGCGGTGTAACTGTGGAAGGGTCAGGCGAAGACGCCGCCCATGCTTTTTTGGCGGTCCAACTTGCCTGATAATATTACTGGTTGCGTTAATTATAGCGCTGCTTTGCGCTCCAGTATGGGTTGGCATTATGGTGCCAATCGTTGGAGTAGTTGTATTAATCGTATTAAGGTAATAAAACGTACGCTAGGTAAAAAAAACATTGCACAGGATTTCCTATGCAATGATCTTATCATGCTATGCATATCCCGCAAATAATAGCGGAATAGAACCTAGAAACTGCGCTCAACCTTATTTGAACGAAGGCACCGGGTGCAAACATTCATCCTGCGCGGAGTTCCGTTTACCACAACCCTGACCTTTTGTACATTTGGCGCCCAAGAGCGCTTCGTTTTACGGTTGGAGTGGCTTACCAGGTTACCGGACATAACGCCTTTATTACAGACCTCGCAATACTTACCCATTTCTACACCTCCTTGCCTACATTACGCATGCCAAAAATCAAACAAAGGTATTTTAGCATGTGGGGATTGATTTGGCAATATAAAATTTTCATATATTATTATTCATTGTTCCTTTATAACACAAAGCGATATGTCATAAATATATAAATTTGTCCTCTTTATAATAAAATTCTTGACCTCTTGGGCACAATTCCTGATATAATATGTGTTAAAGTACTGTCATGGAGGATGTTGTAATGTCAGACGTATTATTTGCTCCTATGAGTTTCCGTAAGTACGATGCGGACCAGACGCTCCCCGCACGCTTCATCCGGCTTCTTGATAAAAGCGGGTTAATGGAAACGGTTAGAGGTAAATCGGTAGCAATAAAAATGCATGTTGGGGACAAGCTTACGTATAGCACTATACCGCCGGTATTCGTTCGTATCCTTGTAGATTTTATCAAACAAAACGGCGGCGATTGCTTTGTATGCGACCATGCTATAGCTGAGCGCAAGCCATGGCAAAGGGGATATACGGAGAGCATACTCGGCTGTCCGGTGCTTGATACATGCGGTCATCTGAATAAATACTATTATACTAAAGAAGTTGATTACAGGTCGTTTAAGCATGTGGATATAGCCGGATACATACATGACGCAGACGTTCTCATTGACTTTTCGCATGTAAAGGGACACGGCGCGTGCGGATTCGGCGGCGCGTGCAAAAATATAGCGATGGGCTGCGTCACACAGCGCACCAGGCAGGAGCTGCACGGGATACAGGGCGGGATCGAGTGGAACGCGGATCTATGCGTCCATTGCGACGCATGTGTGGGATCGTGCAACCATAGCGCAAACGGATTTAATAAAAACGGCAAGTACAGGGTAAATTACCATAACTGCACGCTTTGCGCACACTGCGTAAAAGTATGTCCCACCGGAGCCATATCCATGACGGACGACCGCTTTGACGACTTCCAATATGGAATGGCGCTGGCTACAAAAACCGTATTGGATACATTTAAACCCGAAAACGTATATTTCATTAACCTTCTGGCCGCCATAACAATACTTTGCGACTGCTGGGGGCTTACAACGCCGTCCGTAGTGCCTGACATAGGTATTGTGGCTTCTAACGATATAGTTGCCGTTGAAAAGGCCAGCCTTGACGCAATAAAAATAGAGGATTTTATACCGGCGGGAGTCCCCGTTGATATGAAGCTGGGAGAAAACGGCCACTTGTTTGAGCGTATTCATGGGAAGGATCCCTTTATACAGATACGCGAACTTGAAGGGTTTGGTCTTGGCAGTATGGAATATAGTATTAAGACCGTTGAGTAAGATTAAATTGGAGGAATCATATTTTGTCCAAGAATAGCGTGGCCGCAAAAGGCAGGAAACTCCATCCGGCCTTAATGGGGCTGATAACGTTGTCAGTAGCAGGTTTGCTTCTGGCTCTGATTGCCCTGTTCAATCATGTTTTATCGGAGCCGTCCGCTGAATTCGATGAGGAGCCGCAAGCATCGTTACAGCCCACTCCTTTGAGCGTAACACCGACCCCCGTAAGCACGCCCATCCCCACGCCGAAGCCTACACCTACGCCAGAGCCGACCGATTATGGCACATTTGGTCCGCAGTTTGGCCATCTGTTTGCAAAAAACGGAACGGTTCAGTCTGGAGAGGATTTTTACAGGAGCGAAGATATCTATATCAGCATTGAAAAACACGAGGAAGACCGTGTTACCTATTATGTGGCCGATATCTATATACGGGAACCGGATTGCTTAAGGACTTCGTTCGCGTCAGGTGAGTTTTCAGACTTTAAAAGGGAATTTACGCAGGATATAGCAGAGGCTAATAACGCTATATTGGCTGTTTCTGGCGACTTTTGCCAGCTTATGGAAAAAGGAATCGTAATACGAAACGGAGAGCTATGCAGAAGCGAGGTTGGGCGTACCGATACATGCGTGATATATGGCGACGGCGCCATGGAGACGCTATCTAAAAAGGAGGTAGACCTTGAGAAGTTAATTAATATGGGCGCTTACCAAACATGGTGCTTTGGGCCTGAGCTTTTAGACGGTGGCAAGGCTATAAGCGAATTCCCTGACAGTCAGATTAAGCCTAAAAACCCAAGGTGCGCTATAGGCTATTATGAGCCTGGCCACTACTGTCTCGTGCTAGTGGATGGAAGGCAGCCTGGTTATTCAGTTGGGATGACGCTTGCTGAGCTTTCAGATCTGTTCTTCCGTTTAGGATGCAAATCAGCGTATAATCTCGACGGAGGCAGGAGCGCCAGCATGTATTTTATGGGCAGGCTTGTAAGCCGGCCATACGATGGAGGAAGAAAGATGGGCGATATAGCGTATATCGGCGAGCTACCTGCTCAATGAGCTAATTATAAATAAAATTAACGGCGCATTTCAGCGCCGCGCCAAGTATACGCTGGGGACAGTCCCCAGCGTTTGACCTTTTAGTATGTATTTCGCTTTGGCTGACAAGAGG
>CAYSKA010000121.1:2652-4874 GCA_964431505.1 uncultured Oscillospiraceae bacterium | reverse complement strand
CCAATATGGGATCAAACGCTAATTTTTTAGAATATGCAAAAAGAAAACTTGAGCAAAATAATGCTATTATGGCTTATGATAGTGATAACGCTAAATGTGCAGGAGTTATTGGGTTTTCCCGTCAAAATAATAGCATTACATGGCTTGGAGTTAAATGCGAATATCGAAATAATGGAATAGGCTCAGCGTTATTAACTTCTGCTTTGAATGAAATGAACAAAAACAAACGAATAACGCTTAATACTTACCCTGAGCACTATCTACAGGGACAACCGGCTAGAAAACTATATTTTAAGCATGGATTTAAAGAGACCAATGGCAAAATCTTCTTTGTTGAAGGCTTGGAGATGGTTGAACTATCCATCATTCCCGACCCCGTAGCATAAGCATTTTCTGCATTTGCAATCACCATGACAACGAAAAACGAAGACGAAGTTTCATTACGTTTTGTTAGCAATTTTTTTGGGTACGGTTCAATGCATGGGTGCACGATTACACGATTCCTTATACTATTACACGAAAGGTAGCATGAACACAAGGAATCGTGCGATTGTATCAATATTAACGTGCTTAGACATTTGCGACAAATGCGAGCTCGAGCCGGATTTATTTTGTCAGGGAGACGTTCGCATTTGTCTTTGGTTTACCAGAAGGCTGATTGAATTTTTCACCGATGCATGTTATCCTGTACTGAAAGAAGTTATGTGGAACGTATCATCCGCTCTGACAGTTACCGCTCCGCGGCTAACTGCCCGTGGGCGCTGCCGCTGGCTTTGGGCTTCGTGTGAACCGCCCCGCCTGCCGGAGTGTTGTTTCACCCTTGCCCGCGAAAAAGTTAGCCGCTGCATATATACTTCGTTCACTTTCTCGATACGCCTCACAGCGGCGGCGAGGACGCGCAGGGTATTACGCTAGTAGCGTTTACCGGCCAAGTGATGAACGCGCAAGTTAATTTATACTATTTACAAAGCAAATTATTTTGTTTTTAGAAAAATCCCCTTGCGTAACCTATTGCTTGTGACGTTGCGTAATGCTGTAAAGTTAGGGGCAAGGAGGTGAAATCTATGTCTAAATACACGACCGGGGAAATGGCAAAGCTGTGTAACGTGTCGGTCAGGACGGTGCAGTTTTACGACACCAAGGAACTGCTGCCCCCGTCCGAACTTACCGAAGGCGGCAGGCGGTTATATAACGACAAAGACCTTGCCAAGTTACGGCTTATCTGTACCTTGAAAGCTATCGGCCTTTCGCTTGACTCAATTAAAGGAATAATGGAAAGCGAATCGCCTGGGAAAATCTTGTCGCTGTTACTTGATGAGCAAACAAAACAGCTTAGCGGTGAGATTAAGGAAAAACAAAGCCAGCTTGAAGCTGTTAAGGTTATCAAGGAATGTATCCGCGACATGGCCACAATCCCGATTAATTCAATTAATGACATAGAACACATGATGAAAAACAAAAAAGGGTTGAGAAAAGTTCACGGAATAATGCTTGGCGTTGGTCTTGTAATGAGTGCGATTCAGATTGGTACAATCGCTCTGTGGATAGCAAATGGTATGTGGATTCCTTTTGCTATCGGTATGCCGTTTGTTATCCTTTTGGGTGTACTCGTCACCCGCATGTATTACAGAAATACAGCGTATATTTGCGCCGAGTGTAACGCCACATTCCGACCAACACTTGAGAAGTTTATCTTTTCTGCGCATACGCCAAAAACCCGGAAACTCCCATGTGGCAAATGCGGACATACAGGATATTGCATTGAAATATATGCCAAAGGTGAAAATGTCTAATAAGCATAACGCAAAGCCAGACTAAAGAGGACGGGCACCTTAGAAGGTGTCCGTTTTCCCTGCTGCTATGCGGTTTCCCAGATATACACAAGCCCCATAAATTGATTGATTTTACTTCCAACTTCCTAGGTGCCAAGTGTTTAATGGCTTGCGGTCGTTATACGGTGCGCGGCAGCCCGCTTGCGGGATTAACAGCCAACTCAAAACTGAGTTGGCTGAGAGGGTTTTTGAGATAACCCACAACAAGCAAAACGCGGATATGGCGTTCCACATTCCCTGCTTGCGGGTAGTGATTTTGGCGCTTTTTAGGGTCTGTCCGGTTTGGCAAACAAGGCGCCATTGTAGGTCCTTGTACCATTAAGGATTTTATTTAGGGCAATTTAAAAGTGTTGCAAGTTATTATTTGCTGCTGTAAGCTAAAGTTGAATG
>CAYSKA010000121.1:0-2642 GCA_964431505.1 uncultured Oscillospiraceae bacterium | reverse complement strand
AATGGAGGGATGTTACATGAAAAAATTATTTGCTTTACTGTTATGTTTTTGTATGCTTGTTTCTTTTACAGCATGCACAAAGAACTCAATAACTTCAAAAATTGAAATACCGGATGCAACGCCAATGGTATTGGATAAAACTTATATACTTAAGGACTTGACCTATAGAATGTCTTCGTCTTTAGAAAGAAACGTCGATGATTTGGGCAATTGTTCATACGGAACGGATGACGGATATATTATAGTTGTGGGTATCATGGAATACAGTGATGGCGTTACCCTTGACATAGATGATAAAGAAAAAGCAAAAGGAATGCTTCAGGCCTTTATTGAGTTTTATAAATCTCGGGACGAAGACAATATTGTTAAAACCATAGATTACGATGTAACTGTTTCCAACAGGCAAGGTGTATTATTTACAGGTAATTATGGGGATATAGAGAATATCAATTTATTCATAGCGGACGAGACAGTATTATACCTTTTGTTTGTACGGGAGCCTTCAACCAGCGGCGGAATTTTAAGGGCAACATTTTTAGACGTTATAGACAGCGTTAAGATAAAATAGCGCTATGTAAGCATGTAAAGCCGCTCAATTTAAAGGCGGCCTGGCGCAATCATAATAAAGAAGACCAACAAAATAATCCGGCTTAACTATATTTACGGTGGAAAATCATATCGAAACGGAGCATTGTCTCTAGCGCTATATTTAATATACCTGAGCAGGAATAAAGCTGCCGCTAAATATAAAAAATGGGGCCTGTACGGTAAAGGCCCCATATCAGCGCTATAGGTTAGTATATAGGCATGGTTTTAAACGAAGCTCAAATTTAGGATAAGGCTCTATTAACCGTGCCTTAAACGATTGCCCGTCCTCCCCCAACTGGAACTGATCCGCCAAATGCCCAAGCGTTTTTCGCCTTTTTTCCAGCCCAACGGGCTATAGGTTCATCTGTAAAGTCCCCACAGTCCAAGCAAGGATGTTCCAAGTCCCATTGGTGCAGAGGAACGGCGCCTTCCATTACCCTTTGCGTCTTTTCCTAGTGATTAAAGGATTCAAAAAGCCTGAAAAAATTATCAGAGCGCCTAAACCTGTCAGCACATAGATTGCGGCTGTGTTTTCCTGTCCCGTTTGCGGCAGGTCTGGGTCGTCCGGCGGATTAACAGGGGGCGTCACGGGTTTATCCGTGGTCAGCTTAGGCTCCGCCGTTATCTCGTAAACCAGTTCAGTTCCGTCAGAGGAAGTCATAGGCATCATTACGAGAAACGGCGTGGATTCCACCAAAACGCCGCCATCCGCCGAAGAACCTGCACAGATCAAATATACGCCAAGCTCCAAACCGGAAAAAACGAGCTCTCCATTGGAGTCCGTGAAGCCGGACGCCGTTTCGGAGATCTGGCTGGCTTCAATATATCTGTCCAGTGCCTCCGCCGCTTCCTTGTGTGAAGCTGCCGTCTCTAAATTCAGATCCACGCCGCTTTCCTCATAAATCGGGAGCATTCTATACGAACCATTCGCATATTCAGCTACATGATAGACTGAAAATAGCAGGCCGGAAAGCCTTTTACCGTTTGTCTGCGATACCGCCTTAAGGGTCAAGCTGCCGTAGTCCGCCTGCGCATATGCCACAACCGCAAGATTGAGCAGAACCAGCAGTGGAAGCAGCATGCACCCAATTATTCTCTTTACAGCCATTATCTCCCGCCTTTCTTTGCAATATGCTCCGGTTTGCTTTTCATCTTTTTCCTTTCTTTTATGCCGCCAGCAGCCGCTGAAAGGATCAAATACAGTATAGCGCCGGCTGCCGCCGCCATCCAGGCAGGAAGCGCCCTAACTTCATTGGAGTAACTGTAAAAGTGATTGCCGTGTACCGGTTCATCCGTGTATTGTGTCCGGATTCCTCTGACCAGCATCCGATGGCTGTTAATGCCATAGGGCGTACAGGTCATCAAGGTTACGTGGTCTTTTCCCGGTACCGCTGTCAGAGGCTCAACATCCTCCGGCGCCACAACCTCAATCCGGTCCACCTCATATACAAGCGTTTCGCCAAGCACATATATATAAAACAGGTCGCCCGTTTCAATCTGATCCAAATCGGTAAACAGCTTGGCGCCAGGCAGCCCGCGGTGCGCCGATATCACCGAATGCGTTCCCAAGCCGCCTATTGGAAGAGCAGACCCCTCCAAATGGCCCACACCCTTTTTCAGCGCATCCTGGCCTGTGCCGTGATAAATGGGCAAATACACGTCGATAGACGGATTTTCTACATAAGCCATCAGCCCGTTAAGGTTTAGCAGAGAATAATATTCTTTGTTCTGATCCACGCTCTCCTCGCCTTCTGAACTGAAAGCGTCCTTTATTATCGTACCGCTCAAGCCGCTGTTGTATTCCTCTGCGGCCGCGAGCATAACCTTCCTCGCGCTGTCATCCATATCCTTTACTTCCTGCTCATAACCGATTACCGCGGCAGACGACGTCCATTTGCTGATCAGATCGCTGACGAATGGGTAAAGCAGCAGTATAAGACCCAGCGACAGCAGCGATGCGATGAATATTATTGGTAACTTTTTCTTCACATATCACAGGTCCTTTCTCGCCTTGGTTCTCCTAGTAAAAAGGCAGTTCGGAACGCCGGAGCGCT
>CAYSKA010000120.1:0-4951 GCA_964431505.1 uncultured Oscillospiraceae bacterium | reverse complement strand
AGAACCTTTTTTGCAAAAAAGGTTCTAAGAACTCCAAAAAACGCAAGGTTAACATTAAATTTGGATGCATCACCACAAATTTATAATCCTATAAAAATCAGCGGCAACAACACAAGGCTTGGCCGTACCTAAAAATATAATCCATCAAAAATCAGCGGCGTGTACGGTGATTTTTGATACCTTGAGAGCAAAACATGGCCCGATAGCTGCTTGCAGCCAAGGGCCATGTTTTGCGGGTTGAACTCGCGTTGCGCTGAACAAGCGCGACGCGACGCCGAAGGCGATTTGTGGGTTGAACTCGCGTTGCGCTGAACAAGCGCGGCGCGACGCCGAAGGCGATTTGCGGGTTAATCTCGCGTCGTGCTGAACAAGCGCGGCGCGACGCCGAAGGCGATTATACCTCCGTCATCCAGCCGCGGGTGTCCGCAATGCGTCCCCACTGGATGCCTGTAAGCGTATCATAGAAGTGACGGGTCAGCCGGCCGATGCCGCCGTCTTGTACCGTAACCGTGCAGTCCTTATATGTCAGCCGCCCGACCGGCGATACAACGGCGGCGGTTCCGGTGCCAAACGCCTCGCTTAGCCTTCCGCTTCTGCCAGCGTCCATAAGCTCGTCTATGGAAAGCCTGCGCTCCTCAACCTTAATTCCCTCGTCGCGGGCAATGGTGAGTATGCTGTCGCGCGTTATGCCAGGAAGTATGCTGCCCTCCAGCGGCGCGGTTACCAATACCCCGTCGATTATGAACATCATGTTCATCGCGCCGACTTCCTGAACGTATTTCATCGTTTCACCGTCAAGCCACAGCACCTGTGAATACCCCTTTTTCTGCGCCTCTTCGCCGGCCTTGATGGAACATGCATAGTTTCCGCCCGTCTTTGCTTCGCCCATTCCGCCCCTAACGGCCCGAACATAGCGGTCCTCCACAAGAATGCTTATGGGCGCTAGTCCAGTGGGATAATAGGCTCCAGAAGGCGCACAGATGACATAATAGATATAATTGTTCGCAGCATGCACGCCAAGCCCTTCGTCATTGGCAATCATGGTGGGCCTGAGGTAGAGCGAAGTACCAGGCGCGTGCGGCACCCACCCGCGCTCAATTTCCACCAGCTTGCGCATGGCGCTGTAGTTGAACTCAACGTCGATTTGGGGCATGCACATGCGCTCGGCCGACCTGTTGAGCCTTAAGCAGTTGTCGCGTGAACGGAACATCAGGATGCGTCCGTCGTCGGCCCGGTATGCCTTAAGCCCCTCGAATATCTCCTGCGCATAATGGAACACGCTGGACGCCGGATCAAGCGACAGCCTGTGAAACGGCTCAATACGTGGATTTACCCAGCCCTTGCCGCCCTCATATTCCATTATAAACATGTGGTCTGTGAACCTTTTGCCAAAGCCAAGGTTTGACTCGTCCTGCGGCTTTGCCTTTGGCGAAGCTGTAAGCTTTACATCGATTTCCATGTGAAAAACCCCCTTCAGGATAATTGACATACGCAATTATTTTATTAATCCGCGCTAACCGCGGCATAGGTCTTTAAGTTGATTTTATACGCGTACAGCGCATAATGCAACAGCGTTTGATATAATTCGCGCCGCCTTTAAAGCGAATCAGCTGTCCAATACCCTTCTAATGCTTCCCGAACCCGAAATTACGGGCTTTACCCGTCCGTCCGTGCGCTCCACTATCTCGGCTATGAAGTTTTCGGCCGCGGTCAAAGGAAGCATTACGCGCATCGTGACAGCGTCCGTAAACTCCGTTGAGGCAACCTGTGAGTTCTCCCGTACAAAGCCCTCTATGGCCCCATACCTGGAATAATCAACCACAAGCTCTATCTTGGACGCAGGCTCCACGCTTACCATGCCCGCTTCCGCTGCCGCCTGGGCGGCGCTGTTGGAATATGCCCGTACAAGGCCTCCGGCGCCCAGCAGTATGCCCCCAAAATAGCGGGTGACCACTATAAGCGTATAGGTAAGCCCCTTTTTTTTGATCACATCGAGTATGGGCATGCCCGCCGTGCCGCCTGGCTCGCCGTCGTCGGAAAACCTGGCAATCATTCCTGTTTCGCCCAGCGCGTAGGCGTAGCAGTTGTGGCTGGCGTCCCAGTATTCCTTTCTAAGCCTTGCTAAAATGCCGGCGGCTTCGTCCTCGTCCAAGATAGGAAAGCAATGCCCGATAAAACGCGATTTATTTATTACTATCTCGATTCGTGATTCCGATTTCACGGTTTTGTACGTAAGCATTGCCATCCTCCGCGCCGCGGCGGGCGAACTCCCGTCCGCCGCCCGCGCCCATAATAATCTATGCCTTCAATATCCTTACAAACCCTTTTTTGCCCTTTTTGAGTATCACGCCCTCTTCAAGCTTAGCCGGATCGATGGCGTCCGACACGCCGTCCACCTTCGCGTCGTCGGCAAACACGGCCCCGCTTTCTATCATACGCCGCGCGTCCGACTTGCTCTTGCAAAGCCCGCCCTTAACCAAAAGGTCGACCACCCTTAGTCCGGTTTCGCTTATATCGTCCGCGCTCAGGTGAACCGTGGGCATGTTGGATAAATCCCCCCTGCCCGCAAACAGCGCCTCGGCGGCCTGCTGGGCCTTTACCGCCTCTTGAGTTCCATGGACCTGCTCTGTAAGGGTAAACGCCAGCACGCGCTTTGCTTCGTTCAAAGCCGCGCCGGACTCCCTGCACAGCCCGCGCACCTCATCCATGGGTAGGAAGGTGAGCATGGCAAGGCAGCGCTCTACATTCGCGTCGTCGACGTTCCGCCAGTACTGATAAAAGTCGTATACCGAAAACTTCTCCTTGTCCAGCCATACCGCGCCCCGCTCGGTTTTTCCCATCTTATTGCCTTCGGACGTGGTGAGAAGCGCGTTGGTAGCGCAAAACGCTAACTTGCGCTCCTTCTTCCTTATCAGGTCGACTCCGCCCAGCATGTTGCTCCACTGGTCGTCTCCTCCCATCTCAAGCACGCAGCCGTAGCGCCTGTTTAGCACCAGAAAATCATAGCTTTGCATCAGCATGTAACTCATCTCAAAGAATGTAAGGCCTATCTCCATGCGCTGTTTATAGCACTCGGCGGCAAGCATCCTGTTTACCGTGAAATGCACGCCTACTTCGCGCATAAACTCAAGGAAGTTCAAATCCCTGATCCAGTCGCCGTTGTTGACCATGAACGCCTTACCCTCTGAAAAGTCGATAAGCCTCGACATCTGCTCCTTAAAGCGGCCTGCGTTATGGTCAATATCCTCCTGCGTAAGCATTTGGCGCATGTCGGTTTTACCCGTCGGGTCGCCCACCATTGCGGTTCCCCCGCCCAGGAGCACTATGGGCCTGTGGCCGGCGCGCTGCATGCGCGCCATGGTCATAAGCGCCACATAATGGCCGATGTGAAGGCTGTCCGCGGTTGGGTCAAAGCCCACGTAGAACGTAACCTTTTCCCTTCCAAGCAGTTCCTTTATCTCCTCGGGATGCGAAGCCTGTTTAAGCAGTCCGCGCTCCTCCAATATGTCGTATACATTTGTGTGTTCCATTTGTTTCACCTCTTCTGATTTTATGCGGGGCGCAGCTTCTATGCGCCTATTGTGGCGCAGGGCGGCTCGGCCAGCCTCGGGCAGGCCCTTACAGAGGGGGTGGGTTCTATTTAGCTTCCACTGCCTCCCTGAACAGTCCGCCCAGGAGCTTTATGCCCTGACCTATGCGCTGCGGCCCCTCGGCCGAAAAATTGAGCCTGAACGTATTCTTTCCCATTTCGGGCAAAACGTAGAAATGCTCGCCCGGAATGAACGCAACCTTCAAATCCTGCGTCGCCCGCTTGAACAGCGGAAGCATTTCAAGCCCCTCGGGCAGCTCACCCCAGATGAACAGACCGCCCTCGGGGCGGGTATAGGCGCACTCCTCTGGGAAAAACTCGTCCATTGCGGTTAGCATGGCCTCCATACGCACGGCGTAATCGGGTATTATCCCGCTCAGGTGCGGCGGCATACAGCCCTTTTCAAGAAACTCGGCTACTATGGCCTGCGTAAGGTTGGACGTATGGGTATCCGCGCTCTGCTTGGCTATGGTCATCTTTCTGATTATGTCTTGCCTTCCAAACGCGCAGCCCACCCTGATGCCCGGGGAAAGCGTTTTTGAAAAGCTGTTTAAAAGCACGACCTGCTCAGCGCTGTCAAAGGATTTTATCGTTTTAAGCGGCTCGCCGTGATACCTAAGCTCCCTGTACGGGTCGTCCTCTATGACAATCACGTCATATTTTTTCGCAAGCTCGGCCACGGCCCTGCGCCTGTCCTCGGGAAGCGTTTTGCCCGTGGGGTTTTGGAACGTGGGGATGCAGTAGAATAGCTTGGGCCTGTGAAGCTTCATCAGCTCCTCCAGGCGCTCGATTATAACGCCGTGATCGTCCATCTCAACCGAAACCAGGTTGGCCTGGTAGAGGTTAAACGTCTGCAGCGCGCCCAAAAAGCTGGGGGATTCGACAAGCACGGTATCGCCTGGATCTAAAAATATCCTGGCCAATAGGTCTATCCCCTGCATGGAGCCGGTCGTTACCAGCACGTTTTCCCGCGCGCCGCTAAGCCCAAGCGGGGAAAGCACATGGCTGATATATGCGTCTGTCAGCGGGGCGTAGCCCTCGGTGGGTCCATATTGGAGCAGGGAGGTCCCCTTCTCCTGAAGAAGGCTATCCGTCAGCTTACGCACCGTTTCCACGGGGAAGGATTCCTTTGCCGGATTACCGCCGCCAAAGGAGATTATTTCCGGATCGCCAAGCAGCTTGAACAGCTCCCTGATCGCGCTGCCGGTTACTTTATCGGTTCTGTGGGCAAATGCTGTCATGATATATCCTCCCTGTATCGATTGTTCTTTAACTTAGTCTACTCTTTTGCGCATTTTACGGCAAGTATATAATGGTTTATATAAAATTATATAGATATTAGCCATTCGCTTTCAGCCTTTC